>DASPJL010000142.1:0-40736 GCA_035628645.1 Cytophagales bacterium
AATGTATTGTCCACTGCTACATCCAGCTTATAACTGGTAGCGCCGGCAGAGGAATTCCAATTTGCGATAAAGCTATTTTTGGAAACCGAGGTAGCCGCTGTTGCAACAGGAGCCGTCGCGATTGTAACCGCTGTAATATCATTTGAATAATCCCCGATACCCCCGGTATTACGTGCCCTTACTCTATAATAGTAGGTGGTACCGGCCAAAAGGGAACTAATGGTTCGGTTGGTTGAGGTAGTCACAAAACCATTGTATCCGGACAAAAAGGAAGTAAAACCAGAATTTGTTGAAACATCCAGCAAGTAGTCATTGGCTCCAGGCACTGCGTCCCAAACGGCAGTAAATTGTGTGGTAGCAATTCCTGTTGCATCATTTGCCACAGGAGCTTCGGGAGTAGTGTTTAATGAAATAGTATTTGAGGAAGCACTGGCACCACCGGAATTCACGGCCCGCACCCTGTAATAATAAGTTTGACCAGGATCAAGTCCGGTTACTGCCGTGCTTGTTCCTGCTACGGAAACGTCATTCAGAATCAAAGAGCTAAAAGCAACATCTGTAGCCACATCTACTCTATAACTGGAAGCGCCAATGGTTGAACCCCAGTTAGCGGTAAATTGATCGGGCGAAATACTGGTTGCAGCCGCAGCGGTAGGCGCATCCGGCACTGTTGAGATATTTATGGAATTGCTATTAATACTTGTTCCACCGGAACTTACTGCGCGCACTCTATAATAATAAATTTTCCCGGCTGATAATCCACTTACTGTCTGATTCTCCGAAAGAACAGATAAATTATTATAAGAAGACAAAATGTTACTAAAAGCTGCATCTGTTGACACATCCAGACGGTATTCGGTCGCATCAGTTACTGAATTCCAATTTGCTACAAAAGATGAGGTAGTTGCCCCTGAGCCACTCGAAGCAACAGGAGCGCCAGGCACAATAATTATATTGGAATTATCGCTGGCTCCTCCCGAAGATAGGGCTCTTACTCTGTAATAATAGGTCGTTGTGGAAGTTAAGCCCGAAACAGATAAACTGTTTGAAAGCACCTGACGGTTTGAATAAGAAGCCAGATTGGGTGAAAAAGAAGAATTGTTTGCTACATCTATTCTATATTCTGTAGAACCTGAAACATTGCTCCAGTTGGCAGTAAAACCTGTCCCCAAAATACTTGTTGCAGAATTGGCTGTAGGAGCTACAGGTATGGTTGTCGTTGTAATGGAATTGGAATTGTCGCTGGAGCCGCCGTTATTCATGGCTCTAATTCTATAATAGTAAGTTTGTCCCTCTACCAGCCCTACTATAGCCAGACTATTTGCGGCAATAGAATAATCCGTGTATCCCGGAATAAAACTGCTAAAACTCGGGTAAAGTGAAAGATCCAAACGATATTCAGTTGCGCCTGTTACAGTATTCCAATTGGCGGTAAAACCGGTGGAATTTATAGCAGTGGCGGCAACTGCCAGGGGAGCTTCCGGAATAGTAGTAAGACTTTCTTCACTTGAATTGCTGCTGTTTCCACCTGAAGTAATGGCCCTTACCCTATAAAAATAAGTAGTGCCTGCCGTCATTCCGGCTACATCATAATAAGTTGCAGAAACAGGTTGTGCGCTCAAAACCAAATCAGAAAAACCGGCATCTGTTGCCAAATCCAACTCATACCCTGTCGCGCCATTTGATAAAATCCAGTTTAATCTAAAACTAGTGGAAGTGATATAGGTTGGATCGGTTAAAAAGGGAGGATCCGTTTGGGTAGTAATAAATTCAGTATTGGAATTTACGCTAAAACCGATACCATCATTAGACCTTACTCTAAAATAATAGGTTTGTCCTGCCACCAAACCGCTTACACTTTGTGTAGTTGAGGCTACACTTAAATCATTATATCCGGCAATAAAACTACTAAAAGAAGGACTGGTAGATACATCCAGTCTGTATTCTATCGCTCCTGCCACTGTGGACCAGCTCGCATCAAACCCGGATGTGGTAACAGAAGTCGCAGGATTGACGACGGGTGGATCTGGAGAAAAAACAGCAAGCGCTCTATTGTCCTTTAGCAATGAACCAAAGGAATGGAAACGACTTCCCAATAAGGAACATAGAACCAGGGAAAAAATATAAATATTTATTCTTGCCTTTCTTTCCATTGCTTTGTTTAATTATTGAGATAAATACAATTTTATCAAAAAATAATTATATTTTAATACGTATTAAGCTTTATAAGGTAACCGCTTGTTTCGATTTTTCTTTTCAAGCAGCTCTTTATTAGTTTATTAGTTTTCCCTTCGAGTTTGTTTTTATAAGACAAATAGTAGGATCACCATTCAATTCAACAGTAGCAGCGATAACATAACCTCCATCAGAGGTTTGCCTTACTGTCGCTGCTTCCTCATTTCCGTTACCACCATATATTTCCTCCCACTCCACTTCTCCGGTAGAATTGGTTTTCACAAGAAAGAGATTTTGTCCATCCTGATGCGTATAAACCGATACATCGGTAGTACCTAAGATAATATATCCGCCATCGCTCGTAGGATATACCGAGCTTCCCATTTGATTTCCTGAGTTTTCCGAATTGCTATTTATTACCTTGTCCCATTGCAGCCTGCCGTCTTCATAAGTTCTGACTAAATAAATCCTGGTGCTTCCTGAAACTGACTGACTGGTGCCTAATAAAATGTATCCTGTGGTGGCTTTTTGAATGTCTGATGCATAATCATTCCTTTCTCTTCCAAAATTAAATTCACCAGCATCAGATATACCGTCTTCTGTGGCGAAGATCAAACCTATGTTAGAAGTGCCGGGAGCATTGCCTTCAAAATCCCTGTTTTGTGTCCAGCACCAGGCAAGTCTGCCATTTGGCCGGAGCACCACAGATTTTCCCACATTATTATTATTTGCTCCGAATCCTGGTTTTGTAACGGTATGGTACGCGCCTTCGGGAGTGACAATGGCGGTTATCATTTCAATTGTGCCGCCTGCATCGGCAGAGGTACCCAAAACAAAATAGTTGCCATCTGGCAAAATAGTTAATGCATTTCCCTTTTCATTAGAAGAGGGAATAGGAATGATGGTTTCCCATTTTTTTTCCAGGTTTGGATTCACCTTAACTATATATAAATCGGAAGTACCGTCCTCATTAATGTAATCGCCTATTAAGATAAAATTTCCATCTTTTGTTTCTTTCAGCGCTCTTCCTTCTGTTGTATGGTTGTCACCAAAATGATTTTCACCCATCTTCATTCCATAAGAATTCACCCTGAGGATAACCATTTGTTTGGCTACAGATAATGTGGAATTCTGGGATGACCCTAACATCATATATTCACCTGAAGAGGTTTGCTCCACCACATTTACTTCGTCAATTCCATTGCCGCCATAATACTTTAAAAAAGCTCCGGAAGAAGGTCCTATTTTTTCCTCGGTACAGGAAAAAAGAGCCATAAAACACAGTACAAATGACAAATGACGAACAACTAACGAAGACATAACGCAATATTTACATAGACACACTTTCCTACCTTCAACTTCCTTTTTCGAACTTCTAACTTCATTATTTAATTCTCTTTGGTTTATAAATTGGGATCAAATAACTGACATTAAAATTAAAAGTATTCATTTTATACAGACTATTGGCCATTCCATAGCTCAAGACATAGGCAGCATTGTCAGAATAACTTTCTTTTTTGTCTGTTGAAGTTCTTAGGCTATAAAAAAATCTTATACCTGCTGAAATCACTCCCGGGCCGAATTTGCTTTTCACACCAGATCCTATGACAAGTGCATACCCGAGCGCCCGACGATAGGAGGTCACCTCAGTACTTGGACTCACATTATGTCCTCCGGTGCTGCCGATTGCAGAGATCAGATAATTAACTTCTATTCCCGCATTTACCGTCGGAATATAATTCTTCTTACCTATGCTATACTTTAACAAAACAGGTAAAGACACCTGATTTACCCTTTCTTTGTAGTTAGATCTTTGCCCGGCAGATTCATAATCAAATTTTAATTCTTTGGTTGTAAACAGCAATTCCGGGCAAATTTCCAAATTGTTTTTCCATGGTATTTCTGAGGCAACACCAAGTTGAAATCCAACATTTGATTTAATCCTGATTTCTTCCGCGATATCTCCATTTGTTGAATTCATCTTTACTAAATCAATGATCATAAAATTTGCGCCACCTTTTACGCCCAGCCTATAAATAGGATCCGTGCGAAATCCATTGTATAAATTAATAAACTCTGATGGATCTACTGAAGGATTTATCTTATACTCAGGCTTGAATTTTAACAACATTAACATAGCCTCGTCCGCCTTTACCGGCTCGTCAAGATAAACATAAGTGAGCGCCAGAAGCCGGTAGGCTGTTGCTTTTTCTTCTTTATTAAATCCATTTTTAAGGCATTGTTCAAGTATCCCAGGCACGGCTGAAATTCTTCCTTCGTCAAACGCCTCCTGTGCTTGTTTTAAAGTCTGGGTACAAAAATTTTGACTAAAAGATGATGTAGCATTTATCAATACAATGAATACAAGGAGTATACCCCGTCTAAAAGACCTGCATAGTATTAAATCCTCTAACCTTCTTTTTTTCCTTCTCATAGCGCTTATCATTTGACAGCAGGGCAGGTTGAACTGTATGGTATATCGGCAGCCACGAGTAAATCCCATTCCTTCCTGGTCATGTTCCTTGCTAACTTTCCACACAGCTTATCTGCAAATTGAGCAGCAGTGGTTGGCCAGATCCTTACTTTATTGTCCTTACAAGCAGCAAAAATTTGTCTACTGTCTTCACTAAAGGATATTCCCCAGACCCAATCTTTTCCCTGATCTTTAAGCTCAATGGGCTGGTTATTCAGGTTCGAAAAATTCCACAGTCTTACCGTGCCGTCCCAACTCGCCGTTGCCAGTAATTTTCCATCAGGACTAAACTTTATATCATTTACCCGAGATCGATGCCTTGTTAAAGAAGCTTCAATTTTTCCAGTTGTAGCATCAAAAATTCTGACAATTCCAAAATCATCACCAGCAGCCAATAGCTTTCCGGATTTATTAAACGACAGGGAATGAATGCTTTTCTTGTCTTCATCTTCATAAAGAAGGCTTTGCTTTCCAGTGCTGATATTGACAATAAACATTTGCCCAAGCTCATTCCCGATGGCTACTAAATTATCCTTTGGGCTAACACACATGGCTGTGATTTTAGCTACACTGCTGCTTATCTCCTTTATTTCTTTAAAATCATAATATAAAACCTGATGCTCTGAACTTGCAATGATTAAACCTTTATTATCCGGAGTGAATCCTAAAAACCAGGCTTCACCGTTTATCCCTTCAACAACAACAGGTTTCATTTCCTTATTTGCAAGGTTAAAAAGTTGAATAAAGGGATATTCTCCTCCACAAACCAACATTTTATTGTCATTAGATAAGGCAAGCGTTCTGTTTACCAGCACATGCCCTTCCTCATTTGTGTTCTTAATGATAAGCTTTGCTCCTTTTTTTGCATTATTTGTTTCCCATTGAAGGATCTTTCCATCACTTCCTGTAGAAAACATTAAATTGGTTGACTGGGAAGTAATGATCGACCGCACAGGATTGGAATGGCCGTCTAAAATGTTAAAATATTCCCCCTCCACTTGTTTGGTGGCATAATATAATCCGGTATAGATATCAGGATGATAGGGATCTCCCCCATTTTTAGAGTTAAACAAATAGGCTTGTTGAGCTACCAAACCTTTTAAATCTGTTTCCATTAGCTGTACAGACTTCACAGCCATCGACTGAGCGATGGACAATAACCTTAATTTATAAGCTTTTTCACGTTCACTATCCGCAATATGCTTTTGTTCTTCAGCTTCTTTTTGTTTTATGGTAGCCAACAATGTCTGTTCTTCGGCTATCTTCTTTTGTTCAAGCGCTAAAAGTGCATTTGCTTCGGCTTTATCCTTTTGTCGTTTCGCCTCTTCTTCGCTAATTTTTGCTTTTTGCCCCTCCAGTTCAGATTCTCTCCTGGCCCTGTTTGCCAATTCTCTTTCCTTGTCTGCAATTATCTTTTGTGCTTCAGCAAAAAACTTCGCTCTCTCCGCAGCCAAACTCCTCTCTTCCGCTAATTTCTTTTGTTCCATAGCAGAGCCTGCCTCCTTGTCTGCACGCAACTGCTCCCTGATTGCCCACACCAAAAAACCAACAGATATGATAACGAATGTTCCCAAAACCAAGGCTGTGGTTCTCACCCTTCTCAATGCTCTTTTCTGAAGCATTTCTTTTATTTTCTGCCCTGTCTCGAACTCCTTTTTACTGTATTCAAGAAAAACCATGGTTCGCTCGAAAGCCGGATCATACCTTTGCGCCCAGACAATGGTCGGATTGTATTTTTCTTTCCAGTTTAATGCAAGTTGTAAATCCGGCGGCCTCCAAAGCCCTGCCTTGCCTTTTTGATACATTTCTGCTGCTTCGGATAGCCTTTTGTAGATTTTCAAGGCCTCTCCTTCATCATCTACCCAGTTTTTCAGCCTTGCCCAGATACGCATTAAACTTTCGTGAGAAATATCTATGATCGTCTCCGAATCCAAGGGAACAGAAGCCGGAGGTGTAAGCAAGGAACGCCCGGGCGCCCTGAATTTTTCTATAACCTCTTTTACTTCCTCAACCGAAGCCTGTGCAATGGCAGCAATTTCCCCTAATGGTGTAGGCGTTCTAATTCCCTGGTTATCACTATCCTTTTCCGTCAGCGATTTAAACAGACTTTCACATATCCTTTTCTGAGATTCTGACAATTCTTTATAAGCTTCATCGGCATGCTGAGAAAGTGCATGATCCATTCCGCCTATTGCATTGTAATGCTTAAGGTCTAAAGACTCCGTTTCTTCAGTTTGTTCTTTCCAAAAGTTCCAGGTTCTCATCAACGCATGTTGAAGGATGGGAAGCTGGTCGGGGTTGTCTCCCAAATCGTTTAAAAGCTTTTGTATAAGGCGAGAGGTAATTTGTCCTCCTCCAACTGCCACAGGACCGGTAATGGCCATTTTCTTTTGCTCCCGGGTCATTTGCGGGATCAAATAATTACTGGAATTAATATATTTTGTCAGGTCAGGGTACTGAGAACATTCTCCTATAAAATCTGACCTCATGGTAATTGCAATGTATATCGGGGCATCCTTAAATTTCACTGCTTCCATAAGCAGGTCGATAAATGCCATTGCTTCATTTATATTGTCCAGTCCCTCTGCACTCTTTTTAAACCTGAAAAGCTCCTCAAATTGATCTATAAGAATAAGGTAGTTGGTACTTTTAACTTCTTTTAGCTGATATATCGCTTCCACCAATCCTAAGGAACTGCTACGTAAAACCGAACTTGTTATGGCTTTTTTTATGAGTCTGCCTTCAGGGTCGGCGTTTTGGAAAGAATTATCATTTTCTAAGATCGCATTGGCAAGATTATCAATAGGAGAATTGCCTGGTTTGCTAATTATAACATTCCAATTGGAACCATTATTGGCTAAAAATCCCCCATATAATATCGGAATAACTCCACAAAAAATGAAGGACGACTTTCCGCTACCGGAAGAACCGATTATTCCGACAAACTTATTTTCAGCAAGCTTTAGTAAAACTTCATCACTTTGCCCTTCTCTCCCAAAGAAAAGATGCGTTTCATTGATGGTAAAAGGCCTCAATCCCGGAAAGGGATTAACTTCTCCTTTTGCCTTCCCATGAAACCTTTCCGTTGCAACTTTCTGTAAAGCTTTACTCATAAAAAACTCTGTCAAGTTTAGCTAAAAAAGAATGAAAGGATTCGGGATGAAGGTTTGCTCCCGATGTGATTATATCTATGTCAAAGTTTTTGTAAAATTCAGGGTTGATCTTTGCGCCTTCGGAAGCATAAATGGCTTTTGCTGTCAACGGCTTACTCCTTCCGAAACCGGATGATTTCAAAAGGTCCAAAAATTTCATTTGCACCCATTGTTCATTCACTTTCCCATAATGAATAATTGCAGCATCACAAATCCGTAAATTATTGATGTGGTGCTGCCTGATTTCCATCAACTCTCCGTCAAAAGCAGGAATCAAAACTTCTACACCTTGGTTCTCAAGGTACTTCGCCATTGATTTCCCCTCTTCCTTATCTATCTTATCATAAACAAGATAAAGTTTATTTTTATTGGATTTTTTCCCGGCAAAAGTTCTTTTAATAGAAGTCATCAATACTTCTTTTTTTATAATCGATTTCAGATCCTCAATAGGTGTTTGCAATATTTCGACATCTTCCAATGATTCTGCCTCCTCGATTAACTTTTCAATAAAAGATTTTTGCCTTTGATCAGTCTTGTTTCCTTCCGGCGAGACCCAGATTATCTGCTTAAAGTCCCGTATTTTATCATTATATTGATTTTCAGCATGTATTTGTGCTCCATATTCTTCCGCTATTTTGCTCTCTAATTCTACAATGGAGCTCTGTTCATTTTGTGACGTTCTTCCATAATTATCCCCTATGAGATGTATGGATAAGACAGATTTTTGCAGATTTTTTTTTATAAAAACCTCCGCCTCTCTTAAGTTAGCCGGAAAGGGTTGATCAGGAAGCACTTTAAATCCATGTTTCTGAAGCTCCCTCTTGATATAATTTCTTTCATTTAAATGCGCATTACCTGTCTGGGCTAAATATACCGTGTGTGGTGATTTTTTCTTTGTAAAACCGATTGAATAAGTTTCACTTTTATTAGCACATAAATCGTAGGAGACATCGTAGGCTAAGTCAACCAGGTTCATCCAGAAAGTTCTTTCCGATTCAGCGGCAAAAAAGTCAACAGCTTCTTTTAAATCTTGAGACTGAAATTCCCTTTTGTAAAGTTCGTAACTTCTCAGGCTCTGAAGGGAAGAGGGTTCCTGATGGCGAGAAATAGGAGCTTTCCCCACTTTAAATATTGTCTTTTCTGCATGAGCATGATCATTTTTTTTTGAACTTAAAAAGATATCCACGTCTTCGATACAATTTTTTGAGTTAACAAAAGAAGGTGAAAGAATACATACTAAGATTTGAACGTTCTCAATAGAAACTGAAGAAGGATTCTCATTATTTGGAAAAAAAAGAAAGGTAGGTTTCTTGTTAAGTATCTGTTCCAGAATCAATTCCAGAAATGTTTTGAAATACGTAATCCAGCCTTTATCTGACCCGATCAAAGGTTTATTATCTGCATTGTCATAGCTTATGTAGATATCGTACTCCTTCATCTAAAAAATTAACATTATCTAATTAATTCTTAATTAAATCCACAAATAGTAAAAGAAAGAAAAGAAAAGAAAATAATCAAATCGCCATTTTTTTGTCGGGGTAAGTTTTTAAAAAGAAAAGTATAAAATCAAGAGGCCTTTGAGAAATCTATGGTCTCATTAAGATCCATTTGATTGCTAAGCGTACTAATATAAGAGTGAGCAAATTGATAGTGCTTGTTCATAACCTCATATAATTTTTGCTTTTCAATTGCAAAAAGTAAGGAATTTTCATTGGAAACGAGCCTATATTCCACTTCTTCGGAAGTCAGTAATTCCATATCGCCAATAACTTCATTTTCTCCAATGAATTGAGCAGGCTTGTCTTTTTTATACAAGGAAACCGATCCCTCATATACTATATAAAAAGGTATATCTTTTTCTTCTACTCCGTGTACGTTATGACCTTCTTTGACTTTTATCTCTTTAATTTCGTCAATTAGTTCGGCCAGGATAAATCCCGGAAGGTTTGAAAAAAACGATATCTTTTTCAAAAACAAGATCTTTTCAATCCTTAAAATTATTGAGCTCTCACTGTCTATAAAAGCATACAAATCCCTCACTATGGCTTCATTTTCATATCTTTTCAGACTTGATATTCTGGTAAGGATCTGTCTAAAAACACCCTTATCTTTTTTAACCACCGCCCAGGCTGCTGTTTCCCTAATGAGTCCGTTGGGATTAAAGAAATTGGCAGTCAGGTCGTCACTAATCGCAGCCCTTGGCGTAAGAGCATAGACATATAAAGCACAAGCTTTAGTCCACCGGCCAATGTTGTTGTAGTCTCTGTTGATTATTTGTTTTAATACTTCGACGGAATCAAATATTTCCCTTGGAAAATGTAACTGAAGTGTTCTTACTTTTTCAGAGATGGGCACGTCATCCAACAAAGGGAACAGCGTAGTTTTGATGTCTTTAGCAATGAAGATATCCAGTAGTTCCAGCGCAAACACCCTACCTTCACTGGTTCCACTGTCTATATTATCTCTTACAAGCTGAATGGATTGTTCTTCATACAACAAGGAAAGCAATATATAAATACTGTCAAAATTCAGGTTTATCTCTTCTTCCAATGCCTGCAAAAGATATTTACTATGCTCCTCCTCTCCTATTTCCACCTGGGCTGAAATATTCCAGGCGGCTTTTCTTATTTCGTTTTCCAGTGTTTCCTTAACAAGGTTTACTTGCTGTTCACTGGCCTTGATCTTTAAGAAATCAAATGACCGGAGAATAAGGGTAACAATATGAAAGTCAGGGTAGGCTATTTTCTGCCACATCTTTTCAACGGCACTATCACTGCCTATCTGACCATAGATGTAAACGATCTTGTACATCACATTGTCCTTTTGTCCTGGTTTATGAAAGGCTGTTTCCAGGGCGGGAATAACCTCATCTCCAATACTTATTAATGCTGCAGATGCAGAGTTACTGTATTCAGAAATACCCAAAAGCTCTATTAGCAAAGAAAATGTTTCAGGGTTTTTAATAATTTTTGCAGTATATATTGCCGCATTAATTACCTCTTTTTCCTGATCCTTAAGCAATTCATTTAAAAGATGAATATGATCAAAATTGTTAGACAACCTAAACAGCTTGGCAGCAAGCACTCTTTCTTCGGCCTTCTTGGATTTAATTAATTTTCTGATACTATTTCCGATTTCAAAATCATCACTCAAGCCATTGTTAGATAATGCGCTTGAATCCCTTTCAGAGAGACTGATCTCTTTTGATAAATTTTCCTTTTCCAGGTTTAAGTTATTGAGCTTTTTTAGAGCGTAGTTGTTTAACTCTGCGCTCGCACTTGTACTTACCTTTTTTAATGAATCCTCCCAGATCACAGGATAAAGTTTTTCAATAAGGTTAAGCGTTTGAATAATCTTTTTCGGATTCACATCCTCCAGTGTTACATTTAAAAGACTACCCAGGCTGTATTCACTTTTTAGGGCTTTTTTATCTTTGCTTTTAAAGTTCGCTAGCGTCTGCTGCAAAGTATCTTTGTATTTTTTGTGCAGCTTATTAGCTACTAAAATCCAAACTCCAATAATAGTAATTAAAAAAACGGAGATATGGGTGACAGAAAATATTGATGTAGCTTCAATAGAAATAAGGATTAACCCCGCCAGTAATCCAGCAAAAAGCTTCACCACTCCTTCAATTTTTGTTTGAACATCCATTCTGATTGCTGAGTCAAACGGAAGAAAGTAAAGCTTAAAGGTTGGAGTATCAATTGCATCTCGCAAAGCAGTATTAAATAACTTACTTAAAGAAACAGAAAGAAAAAATAATATAAAGACATTAAAAGTATCGCCATACTCCATTGAGAAACCGACAATCATCGTAATAACCGTAAAAATTAGTAAAACTATCGGCGTCACCAACAAGGTAATTTTTAATCCATACATGGCAATGAGTCGATCCGTCACAAAGGTTTGAACTAAAAAACTAAAAATAAGGATGGTACCTTCAAACCGTGCAAGAAAAATAGCCAGGTCTTTTTCCTCAGGATAATTTTTTGCAGTGACTTGTAAAAAAGAATAATCCACAAAAATGGTAGCTATCATTGAAATTACAATAAATGCTGCCATAGCTATCACATATTTCTTTTTGATTAAGTGGATAAATTTGTGTTCTCTTTTTAAGGTTTCGTCTTTGTTTATTTTTATTAAGTCAGCCTCGTATTTTAAATAAATAACAAAGAAAATAACAATCGCAATAAAAATACTTGTGGATCCTATAATCAAAAGATTTATAGAATTAAACATGAATTTTAAAATAATAGGGATAGAAAAAGCCGTTATAATCGTACCTACCAACTGTCCTGAATCTATGCTACCAATAATTCTTTTCGTTTGTTTAACAGAAAACAATCGTCCTACAATCCCCCAAAAAACCAACATGGTAACGGCATTGTATGGCCCTACCATCACAAAGGACATAAAAGTAAGTTCTCTTGAAAAGGAAGTATACTCATACCCGATTCTGAGAGAAGTAATTGTAAATAAAATTATGAGAAGGACGCCGATAGTAAGCTTTACAAATGAAACCCTGCTTTGAAGAAATGAAAGAACAGAAGCTGAAATTACTCCGAGTATGCCTGAAAAAATAATTGCTTTTGGTAAATCTACTTTTTCATTGAAGACATTTAGAAAGGAGGAACTGCTTTGCACTAAAAAAGTGACATTAAATATGCCTATAAAAAAACCAAAGGCGAGCAAAAGCAAAAATTTGCCATTTCCTTGGATTTCCACATTAAACAGGCTTTTTATCACCTTCATGCCTCAATGAATTTTGGGGATGAAGATATGTATAATTTATTATTTTTCCAATATTTAATTTAACTTAAGTTATTTATTGAAGAATTTTCGGAGCTTCGATTTCTTTAGGTTCTGTGCTAATCTCTATCTTCTTCAGTTCGAAACTATTCAGCGTGTCCAAAGTATCGTACTTAGGCTTTATTATGGTAGGGCAGTAGTATTGTTTTGTGATTTTGACACCTGGCTTAGGGAAGTATCCCATCTTAATATCCAAAGATTTGTCCGAATAAACTTTCTCCATAAACCTTCCAAAGATAGGCAAGGCAGTTTTTGCACCTTCGCCCAATTGCCCCGTCCTGAAATGGATACTTCTATGTTCCCCTCCAACCCATGCTCCACCAACCAGATCTTTTGAAACACCCACAAACCAACCATCCGAATGATTTGAAGAAGTGCCTGTCTTTCCTCCCAATTCATTTTTTTTAAAGAGGTCGTATTGAAATAAAGCTTGAGAAGTTCCTCCCGGTTCTTCCAGTCCCGCTTTTAACATCGTGAGCATTAAAAAGGCTGTTTCCTCGTTGAGCGCTTTTTTCCTTAATGGAATAAATTCTCTTATAATATTCCCATGTCTGTCTTCTATCCTGGTTATGAATATTGGCTGTGTCCATATGCCTTTGTTCACAAAAGCACTGTAAGCGCCAACTAATTCCAATACTGAAACATCACTGGAACCCAAACCTATCGAAGGCACTACTTCAAGTTTACTGTTAATGCCCATTTTCTTTGCATAATCTACTACTTTCCGGGGAGTAATTAGCTCAGTAAGCCTGGCAGTTATGGAGTTTACTGATTTTGCCATGGCCCTTCTCAACGTCAGGGTGTCATAACTAAAAACCCAATCAGCATTTTGCGGAGACCATGTCTTTTGTTCGCCATCTTCTTCATAAACGACGGTGATGGGTTTATCTACAAGCCTGTCACAAGGGGAATAACCATTTTCTATGGCAGCCGCATATACAAAAGGCTTGAATGTAGAACCAGGCTGTCTTTTAGATTGAGACACATGATCATACTGAAAATATCTATAATTTATGCCTCCAACCCATGCCTTAATTTGACCGTTATGAGGATTCATTGCCATAAAGCCGGTATGAAGGAAATACTTATAGTATTCTAAAGAATCCATCGGGCTCATTGTGGTATCTATGTCGCCTTCCCATGAAAACACCCGCATTTTCCTTGGTCTGTTAATTTCTTTATTTATAGAATCAATATTGTTCTTGTACTTTTTCTGAAGGTATCTATAATAATCCGTCCTTTCCATAATGGATTCAATAAACCCTGGAATTTCCCTGCCTCGCTCATCTACCCAGGGCTTCCTGCCTTCCCAATGTTTATAAAATTTTTTCTGAAGCTTAGCCATTTGTTCAGCTACGCTTTCCTCAGCATATTCCTGCATTTTTGAATCAATGGTAGTATACACTTTTAAGCCATCGGTATATAAGTCATACCCGTTTTCCTTGCACCATTTATTTAAATAATTGTTTAAAATGCCTCTAAAATAAGTTCCTGCTCCGTCATATTGTTTTTGAACAGAATAGTCAAGCACCAGAGGAATGGATTTGAGTTTGGCATATTCGGCTGGTTTGATATGACCTTCCTCCGTCATTAATTTCAGGACGGTATTACGTCTTTGAAGGGATTGCTCAGGGTTAAACCTGGGACTGTAATAGGTGGGCGCCTTTAACAGTCCTACCAGAACTGCCGCCTGTTCTACCGTAAGTTTATCAGGAGTAGTGCCGAAAAAGGTTTGCGCCGCCGTTTTAATTCCAAAAGCATTGCTTCCAAAATCTACCGTATTTAAATATAAGGTAAGAATTTCCTTTTTGGTAAAAGTCTTTTCCAGCTTAACCGCCGTGATCCACTCCTTTGTTTTAAAAATCAAAATGTTTAACAAAGGAATATTGCCAAAAACGCCTTTGGATTCTGTTCTTCGGGTTTTATAAAGGTTTTTGACTAGTTGTTGGGTAATGGTGCTTCCTCCCCTATTATCTCCTTTTATGGTATACCATACAACAGAAATCATTGCCTGAAGATCAATTCCTGAATGATTGTAAAACCTTCGATCCTCGGTGGCTATTAATGCATTAATTACATTGGGGGAGATTGCCTCAAAATTTACAGGTGTTCTGTTTTCCTTAAAATATTTACCAATAATAACACCGTCACTTGTATATAATTCGGAAGAAGAAAGCACTTCGGGATTTTCCAATTGCTTTATGCCAGGCAGATCTCCAAACAAATAAAGAAAATTAACATTGACGGCCCAAAAGTAAAAGGGGAGAAACAAAAGGCAATAAATAAAGCCTCGCCAAAACTTCCTTAGTAAAGTATGTTGATTTTTATCCCCCGGATCAGCAATCAGAAAACGCAGTGCACTTTTTGCCTTCTCTGGTATTTCGAGGTTTTTTAGTTTTGATTGTAACAACCTTATTTAATTTTAACACTTTCTACACGAATCACAGAAAATTTAGTTTGTTAAAAACTAGAAAAAGTTGATTATGTAATAATTGTATTTAACGGAAATTATTAAACATAATTGCCTAGCATTACAGGCATTACCAGCATTAAAATATCTTCGTTTTCAGATTTTTCAGCCGGAACGATCAAGCCGGCCCGATTTGGCGCAGAAAGCAACAGGTTAATGTTTTTTGAGTGAATGTTATTTAACATTTCAATCAAAAATTTGGCATTAAAGCCTATTTCCATATCCTCGCCTTCATAATCACAGGAGAGTCTTTCATTTGCTTCGTTGGAAAAGTCCAAATCCTCTGCTGAAATTTGAAGTTCGCTTCCCGTAATTTTTAATCTTACCTGATTGGTGGTTTTATTGGCGTAAATGGCAATTCTTTTTAAAGAACTCAGCAATTCATGTTTATCAATCCCAAGTTTGCTGTTATTGTCTGCAGGAATAGCATTTTCATAGTCAGGAAAACGCTCATCTATCAATCGGCAGATCATCTTTATATTATTAAAACTGAAGAATGCATTTGAAGCATTAAAATCAATTTTAACTACTGTTTCATCTGTAGGCAAGGAGGCTTTTATTAAATTAAGCGCCTTTCGTGGAATAATAATGGAATTATCCATGTCTGCAGCTACATCCACTCTTCTGTATCTGATGAGCCTGTGTCCGTCGGTTGCTACAAAAGTGGCGTTGGTATCGGTGATGTTAAAATACACCCCCGTCATGGCTGGCCTCAATTCATCATTACTTGCGGCAAAAATGGTATTGTAAAGTGCGCTGGAAAGGATCTCGGAGCTCATTTCCAAAGAGTATCCATTTTTAACTCCAGGAACTTTAGGAAAATCAGTAGCATTTTCTCCTGAAAGCTTATATCTTCCATTGTCCGAACTTAACTCTATACTATATGTACTTTCGTCTATAGTAAATGTAACGGGTTGTTCGGGAAGGTTTCTTAGTGTTTCTATCAAAATTTTAGCAGGAACTGCAATGCTTCCGGTTTCTTTTGCTTCTACAGCCAACTCAGTAATCATGGATGTTTGAAGGTCAGAAGCTGTAATGGTGAGGGTACCATCACTAATTTCAAATAAAAAATTTTCAAGAATCGGAACTACAGGATTAGTTGTAATTACGCCATTTATAGCTGCTAGTTGTTTTAATAAAACCGACGAGGAAACAATGAATTTCATGTATTAAGGTTTGTTATAATAGGTCAAAGTTAAGACTGGTAAATTTAAAAATAAAAAAACATATTCCTAGAAAGGAAGAAAGGGATTAGTTAAATATTAAAGAATACTTTAATAAGTATCACAAAGTATTTATTTACTTGATTCTAACCTAAGCTGCCAGTTTCTAATAATCCTAATCCTCCTTATGAATAATTCATTCTCTTTCAGTATTCTGGTCTTTCTTTTTTATGTTTTTTTTAGTGTAATCAATTTTTGGTTCATTTACAAGAGTATCTTTTTTTGCCTCGTAAAATAATTTCCCTACCCTATCAATATGTTCCTTTAATTCTTTGTGATCTAATCCATCATAATACAATATGTCAATATGATAAGGAATTGGCAATTCTTCATTAAGAAAAGCATTTAAATTAAATGCAATTTGCTCGTTGCAATCTTTGCCTTTTATTACTAAATCTATATCACTTCCTTTTTTATAATTTCCTTTAGCCCGGCTTCCAAATAGAATTACTTTTTCAATTTCAGGATATTGGGAAAAAGCATTAATCAGCAAATGATAAGAATTGTCTGTTATACCATAAGGGTTCATAAATCTTTTTTCAGCGTTAAATACACATCGTAAAGTTCGCTAAAATATTCATTTACAATCAGGTTATATGCCAACTTAGCATTTTTCTCATTATAAGTATGACTCATTAAATTACGCTTTTGAAGCATATCCATCCAAACATCTCCGTTTTTTATTAATTCATACTGAAACCCTTCCTTGATTGCATCTCGAGGAAATTTCGCCATTACATCCTTTTCTTCTAAATAATCTTTTATGGTCTTCCAGGCAAGCTCAAAGGTGAATTCATAAATTTGAATTACACCTGCTCTTTCCAAATCTGAAAGATCTATTCTTCTTATTGATTCTTGCAGATAAAAAATCGCTTTTTCATAATTCTGGAAACGCTGTTTCCATCTAACGTCTTGTTCACTCATATTTTAGCCATTTCATTAAAGCCAATTGTTTTATTAGAGCTTTATCCTATCTCAACTATTTCCTCCTAGTAATTCAGACTTTTTTACCAATATGGACTGCAGACTTTTTACAGGAATTAAAAATATTTCCTTTTCATTATGACTGGCCTGCGCATACAGAAGATCCTTGTTTTGATTGTCCAGATATAATGTTAAGATCCTATTTTTATTGGCGTCATTGTCTTCGAGCGTAATCCGGCAATAAGGTTCGCTTATTTTTATAGAATCCAGCAAAATGGAATTTTCACTTATAAAAGCTCCTGCTCTAATTTTCTCAAACTTTCCAAGAAAGTCCCTTACTTTCAAAATATTTAATTTGGATATTCCATTAAGCACCAACTTTTCATTCTTTTTTGAAACTTTAAAGCTATCCTTCGGCGAGTCAAAATACTCTATCTGTACGCTAAGTATATCTTCAGAATTATTATTAAAAAGTGTTCTTTCTTTCCAGTTTAATTCAGGAAGAGAAACCAAATCCACAAGATTTCTTTTAGTATCGGATATATAGATCAAATAGGGAACGTCATTTCCTTCTAACATAGCATAGGAATAAGCAGGGTCAGGAGAAGAGGAAATGTACATGGCCTTGTTTAAATACTTTTCCTCAAAATACTCGATTATTATTCCTTCTTTTTTTAGTTGTTCTTTTACTTCATCCCTTTCTTCCGCCGCCACGGGTGATTTTACTCTTATATTTTTAAGCACATGAATAAGCAAATCGCCCATTTTCTTATCTACTTTAACGGTTTGATTTAATTCCCAGCTTCCATCATAATTTTTAATAAATCCTCCACGAGGCAGTCCTTTTTTGTAGAGAAGAATTCTATCTAATCTATCTTCATTTTTCAACGAAAAAGCATCTTCATTGACAGGAACGTTCTCCTCTTTTACAATACAGAATAATGAAACCGAAAGAAGTATAAAAAAGAGAATAAGGAAGGGATATTTTGATTTCATAAATTTGGCTATAAGGAATTAGCAGTCAAATATCAGCTTATTTATAGATCTGGAATTTCTACGTAATTCTTTAGATCTTAAGGTTAATCAGCACATTAATACATCTTCAAATTAGCAAATTCTATTGATACTTTCTTTTCCTGAAATACTGCCTTATGCTTCCAAGAATAATTATCAATATCACTGGGCTTACCAAATTGATTATTTGCCATTTTAGCTTTTCCTCCTGAATTTTTACTTTATCCAAGGGCCTTAAAATCACCTCTTTCCTTCTGGCTGAAATCAATCCCTCCTCATCCAGCATATATTCCAATGAATTAACAATAAACTCTTTGTTGGCAAAATTCCGTTGCATAAAAGGATCAAATCCTAAGGGATAAGGTTGGTTTGTCCTATAATTAATTTCATTTCGCAACAGGTCTCCATCCGAACAAATCAAAATTTTAGTAAAAACACTTTGTTCTTTAAACTGATTCTTCTTCGCAAACGGAGGTAAAATTCGATTCTTATATAATGAAGAAAATTCACCCTCAAGCATATACGCAACAGGTATAGAACCTTTAGTAAAATAATCAGGATTCATTTCTTTTCTTAGATCATTAAAGTTTACCCTTACAGGCGTATTCAAAATCCTAGAATAAACAGACGTAAACAATAAAGGCGTTTTAACAACACCCGTGGCCTTTACAGTATCCAGACTTGATACAAAACGTGTATAAACCATGTCCAGATTTTTGACCACGGGGCTTTCTCCAAACTTATTTATAAGAGGAAAAAATGGCCATGGCATAAGTTGAATTTGCGGTTGATCCCCGAAGTTGCCAACGACCATAGGGTACTTTCCAGAAGAAAGGTCCTGAATAAGATTAGAATTGACCCTAACTCCATATTTAAAAAGGAGATCACCAAGGTTGTGATTGTAGGTAAAAGCGTAAGTTCCCTCGGCGCCAATGCTATCCATTGATATCCTTATCTCGTCTATAAAAAACAGCGCCTTTCCGCCATTCATTATAAATTGATCTATTTTATATTTTTCCTCATCGCTATAAGGCGACTTGGGTTGATTAATAATTATGGCATCATACCCTTTCAGGTCATCTCTTTTTTCAAGGTCTATATTATAAAGACCATATTTTTTACTCAGTTCATTAACCAGATCAGCAATATCCAGTTCTTCAAGTTCTTCATGACCGGCTATGAGTCCTATTTTCTTTCTTTCCTTTCGGGTGACATTGGCAATAGCGCTTGCCAGTTCAAATTCGACATTTTCTATGGACTGATTTAATATTTCCTGAGGATCATTTGACCGGTTTCCATTCAAAAGCATTACTGCCGCTTCTTCTTTTCCATAAGTAATTAAAGCGCCGGGGAGTATCAGTTTTTCAACCTTTTTTCCGTTTTCATTTGCAAAAACGTTGGTTACCTGAATGCCTTTTTGTCCAAGGTCCAAATAAAATTGATTTCTTTTTTTGGCATCTTTTATACTTGCAGGATCATAAAACCTGAATTGAATCTTATCTCCGCCATAAGCTCTGAATGTTTCCAACTGTTCTCTGACCGACTTTTGTAATCTTTTGAATCCCGAAGGCAAATCTCCATCAAGGTATACTTCAATAAATACTTCTTCTTCCAAGTTTTCAAGCATCCTGACGGTTGCATCTGACATAGTGTAGCGGTTTTCTTCCGTAAGATCTATTCTGAAAAAATAATTAGAACCTATTATATTAATCAGGACAATTACAACTAACCCAATCGTAAAATATATAAGATCTTTAGACTTTCTGCTTTTCATTTTTCTTACCACTTTCTGCTTCCTAAAACAAGTTTTGTTGCCGACAACATGATGAAAATAACACTAAAAAAATAAAGTAGGGTTTTTGAGTCAATAAGTCCCTTACTTATGGAAGCATAATGATACGAAATACCCAATTGTTCTATATAATAAGAAAAATTTGACCATACATTGATGGTAGATATATAAGAGAAACCTTCATAAATTAAAAAACAAAGGAAAGTCGCTATTATAAAGGAAAGAATTTGATTATCTGTGATAGAAGAAGAGAAAACTCCGATCGAACAAAAGACAGAGCCTAATAAAAATAAGCCAATATATGATCCTATGACACCTGCCGTATCTATATTTCCAACCGGATTCCCTAATAAATAAACGGAGAAATAATAAATTAAAGTGGGAAGTATTGAAATCAACACAAGAAATACGGTTGCCAGGTATTTACCGATAATGATCTGAGTATCTGTAAGAGGTTTAGTAAGGAGAAACTCAATGGTTCCGGTTTTCTTTTCTTCAGCAAAAGACCTCATGGTAATTGCAGGAATCAGAAACATGAAAATGTAAGGGGCCATGGAAAATAGCGTTTCCATGTCTGCAAAACCATATTCCAGGATACTGGTAGCGGGAAAAACCCACATAAATAATCCAATGGCGATCAAAAAAACAATGATTGCCATATAGGCGATCAGAGAATTTAAAAAGCTGTTAATTTCTTTCTTGAGTATGCTTAGCATTCTATATAAAAATGTTGAATGTTAAATGTTAAATGTTGAATGTTGAATGTTAAGATTCTATCCATTCCATTAATTCTATCAATTCCGGTCCTAATTTCTATTAATTCCGGTCCTTTTTTGTCAAAGATTGAAAAATATTTTCCAAAGAGTGCTCTTCTTGGTTAAGCCCGATCAAAGGCCAGTTTAACTCGGAAGCAAGCTTAAAAATCTTTGGTCGTACTTCACTTTCTGTGTTTGCCCTTATTTTATATTTACCGATACCTGCTTCTATTACTTCATTCACTCCTTCCAGATTCCTTAATTGATCGATATCGATTGTTCCCGAAAATTCAGCATGAATCACTGCAAATGTTTCTCTATTCGATTTCAGTTCCGCTATTGTACTGTTGGCTACAATATTTCCGGAATTAATAATTATTACCCTATCACATAATGCCTGAACTTCCTGCATGATGTGGGTAGAAAAAACTATGGTTTTATCCTGAGAAACGCTTTTGATCAATTTCCTTATTTCCAAAATTTGATTGGGATCCAATCCTGAGGTAGGCTCATCCAAAATAAGTACAGGAGGATTATGAATCAAAGCCTGAGCCAAACCTACCCTTTGTCTATAGCCTTTTGACAGGGCGCCTATCTTCTTTTTTTGTTCCAAACCCAATCCACATATTTCTACCATTTCCTTTACTCTGTCTTTCAAGTAATTTCCCTTTAATCCATATAAAGCCCCAACAAATTGGAGATATTCATGAACAAACATGTCCAGGTATAAGGGATTATGTTCGGGCAAATAGCCAATATTTTTTTTCGTTTCAACAGGTTTTTCAGTTACATCCATTCCACAAACCTCAACAGTGCCTTCCGTCGGAGGAAGATAGCCCGTAGTAATTTTCATTGTTGTGGATTTTCCCGCGCCATTGGGTCCTAAAAAGCCCAATATTTCTCCCTTTTTTGCTTCAAAGGAAATATTATTCACCGCTTTTTGTGATCCATATTGCTTCACTAAATTTTTTATAACAATCGACATAAATTTTCACGGCCTTATAAATTGAAAATAGATAACCTTTGCTCAAAAAGCTTTTTACTTGATTTTTACCCCTTATCTTGCATTCAATTTCTAATAAATAATATTTTTATAATTTTGTTGATATTGCTCAACCGGATGAAGTATAAGATTAACGACTTTTTAGTCTTCACAATATTCTCTCTTTTTATTTTTAATTACAAATCGCTGGCCCAGGACCAGGATTCACTTAAAAGACCTTATGAAATCGGTATTGAAGGCCAGGTAGGCGCCGTTCTTAAACATACTGACAAGTTGGACCCTATCAAAACAGGCACTCCTTATGGTTTTCAATTATACTATTCAAGAATAGCAAACGGCACTAAACCCTGGCACCAGTTGTTTAACTACCCTACTTTCGGAGCTTCTTTGTCTTATATGAGCTTAGGAAACAAATCCGTTTTGGGTGATGCTGTAATCGGGCTAGCTTATATGCAATTTAAAGTGGTGTCTTTCAAAAAAAGCAACCTAAGTTGGCATTTCGGAACGGGGTTAGCCTATTGCAACACGGTATATGATTCAGAAACAAACCCGCTTAATTATGCAATAAGCACTCCAGTTAGCTATTCCATGCAATCTCAGTTAATGTACAACCATCAGGTGGCTGAAAAGGTCAAACTTAAATTGGGAATAGGTATTACGCATATTTCAAATGGGTCAATCAGAAAACCTAACCTGGGAATTAATATTCCTACAATAAATCTTGCTGTCTTCTATAACCCGGTAAAGGGAAGCAGGGTTTATTACAAAAAGCTTCTGGAGCCTTATAAAAAAGATTGGAGATTAAATATTGCTTACTTTGCCTCTTTTTCCAGGTTGGATACTTTAAGTGAAGTAGTGTATCCTGCTCATGTTTTATCTGTTTATGCAAGTAAAAGAATAAACCGGCTTCATTCCTTTTTATTTGGAATTGAAGGGATTTACGATAATTCATTAAAGGCAGAAATGGAAAAACAAAAGCATTACGGACAGCATCCGATTGAAAAAGTAGAAAGGCTGCTGGTAACTTTCGGACACGAACTCACTATTTCCAGACTTGCCCTTACCAGCCAAATGGGAATTTACATTTATAAACCGTTCAAAACTAAGTCCTGGGCATATCAGAGATTTAATTTAAAATACTATTTAACCAAAAATCTATTTATCGGAAGCGCTTTAAGAACACATTTTGCCACTGCTGACGGATTAGAATTCGGATTCGGAGTAAAATTATAAAAGGTGAAAAATCAGACTAAACTATGGGGATTTATTGGTCTAGGATTTTGGTTTGCAATTAATACGATACAAGCCGCTTTAACACTTTTATCCCATGATGAAGCTTACTATTGGATGTATTCAAGGTATCTTGATTGGGGATATTTTGATCATCCGCCGGCTATAGCTGTTGCCATAAAGATTGGTTACTTTTTTATTCAATCGGAATTGGGTGTACGAATAATCTCTGTTATTCTTTCTACGCTAACCATTTATCTTCTTTTAAAAATTTGTAACCCAGAGAAAGTCCAAGTCAAGTTATTTTTTCTTATTGTTTTTTCCATTCCTCTTGTTCATGCAGGGGGCTTCCTTGCTACTCCCGACGTTCCTTTTATCTTTTTCACTACCTGCTTTTTTTACGTTTACAAAAGTTACATAGAAGACTACAGCTGGAAAAAGGCAATCCTGCTGGCCTTGGTTATGTCGCTCCTTTTATATAGCAAATACCATGGGGCGCTTGTTATTTTCTTTACAATCATTTCCAATATTAATATTCTAACAAAAAAAACGTTTTGGGTAGCGGGAGTTCTTGCATTAATCTTATTTCTTCCGCATTTGATTTGGCAGCTAAACCATGACTTTCCATCAATCAAGTATCATCTTTTTGAAAGATCAAGAGGCGTCTTTAAAATAGATTATGTGCTGGAATATATTGGAGGGCAATTTCTGATTCTTGGGCCTTTGTCAGGCATTGTGCTTTTTGTTGCGAGCCTGAAAAACAAAGATACGTCTTTATTCACCCGAACATTAAAATTCACCCTGATAGGATTTTTCCTGTTTTTCCTGTTGAACTCCTTTAAGTCACGCGTAGAAGCCAACTGGACTTCTGCCGCATTTATCCCTTTAATTATTTTATCCTTTTATACCTTAAAAGAGAATACTCTTTTGAGAAAATGGATGATAAATCTGGCCGTTCCTGTTATTATTCTAATCATAGCTGCACGAGTTGTTTTAATGCTCGAAGAACTGCCTTTAAATATAAAAGCCAAAAGTGAATTTCATCTTTGGGATAAATGGGCAAACCAAATAAAAGAAAAAGCAGAGGGCGCTCCTGTTGTTTTTATGAATTCTTATCAGAAAGCGTCAAAATACACCTATTATACAGGCGAATTTGCTTATTCTTTAAACAACTTTATGTATCGGAAGAACCAGTATGACATCTGGCCTTTTGAGGATTCTTTACAAGGAAAAAAAGTTTTTATTATACCTAATTATCCTACCCAGGCCGATTCCTTTCGAACTGCTATCGGAGAGAAGTACAATTTTCGTTTTATAGAGAATTTCAGATCATATAATAAGGTGAAAATAAAGGTGTTGAATGAGAAAGAAATTGTTGATATTCCCGAAGACACAGTTACTTTATCTATTGAATTAAAAAATATTGGAAGTTATACGGCCGACTTTACTTCAAATCCTGAATTACCTTCTAATTTGTGTGTCAATATTTATCATAAAGGTATCTATCAGTCCACACAACTTTATCCCTTAAAAACAAGCGTAATTAAACCAAACGAAAAGTTTGAACAGGAAATAAAGTTCATTACCCGAAAAGAAGAGGGAGACTATAATTTTAGGGTTGCCATATTTACCGGATGGCTTCCCTATGGGTTAAACAGCGATCTGAATGAACTTAAAGTAAAAAAGGCGCTTTAAACAAAATATTCAAAGCGCCTTTTGTATAAAATTAATTCTAATTACAGATTCTCTGAGGTAAATTTTGCGTTCAGGTATTCGCTGTTCAATCTAGCAATACTTGACAATGGAATACCTACTGGGCATTCGGCTGAACAAGAACCGATATTTGTGCATGATCCAAAACCTTCAGCATCCATTTGAGATACCATTCGCTCAGCTCTGATCTTTCTTTCTGCTTTACCTTGTGGAAGCAATGCAAGTTGAGAAACCTTGGCACTAACAAAAAGCATGGCTGATGCATTTTTACATGCTGCAACACAAGCACCGCAACCTATACAAGTAGCCGCATCAAAGGCTTCGTCAGCAATCGGCTTAGGAATTGGCACAGTATTACCATCCACTACATTTCCGGTACTTACCGACACGAAGCCGCCAGCCTGAATAATTCTATCAAAAGCGGACCGGTCTACTACCAAGTCTTTGATCGGAGGAAATGCACTCGCTCTCCAAGGCTCAATTACAATCGTTTCTCCATCTTTAAAATAACGCATATGAAGCTGACAGGTAGCCGTCCGATATTGCGGTCCGTGAGGTCGTCCGTTGATATACATACTGCACATACCGCAAATGCCTTCTCTGCAATCATTATCAAAAGCAACCGGGTCTACTCCTTTTTTTATCAAGTCTTCATTTAATACATCTATCATTTCAAGGAATGACATCTCAGGATTTATTTCTTTTACCTGATAAGTCTCAAATTTTCCTTTACTATTTGAATTCTTCTGTCTCCAGATTTTTAATGTTAGATTCATATATCTAATGTTTTAATTTTTAGATGTGACGATGTGCTTATTTTTCATTATCACATTAACACATCAACAAATCATCTAATTATTTATAGCTTCTTTGAGTTAATTTAACGTTTTCAAATTTCAACTCTTCTTTATGTAACTCGGCCTCCTGATCAGGACCTTTATATTCCCATGCAGCAACATAGGTATAGTTTTCATCGTCTCTTTGGGCTTCGCCTTCGGGAGTTTGGTATTCCTCTCTGAAGTGACCTCCGCAAGATTCGTTTCTGTTAAGGGCATCCGTTACCATAAGTTCTCCAAGTTCAATAAAATCGGCCACTCTTCCTGCTTTTTCAAGATTTTGATTTAACTCCTCATTAGCCCCAATTACATTTACATTATTCCAGAAGTCTTCTTTTATGGCTTTGATTTTTTCTTTTGCTATTTTCAAGCCTTCCGCATTCCTAGACATCCCGCAATAATTCCACATTACATGTCCTAATTCTTTGTGAATTTCGTCCACCGTTTTAGAACCTTTTATGGAAAGCATTTTAGAGATATCTGTTTTAATTGCATTTTCTGCCTCCACAAATGCAGGGTGTGTTGTTGGAATCTTTTCGTGAGATGTCTGAGCTAAATAATCCCCTATTGTATAAGGTATGACAAAATAACCGTCCGCTAATCCTTGCATCAAAGCACTTGCACCTAATCTATTAGCACCATGGTCAGAAAAATTCGCCTCTCCTAACGCATAAAGACCTGGTACCGTAGTCATTAAATTATAATCTACCCAAAGTCCCCCCATAGTATAGTGAACCGCAGGATAAATTCTCATCGGTTGAGAATAAGGATCTTCTCCTGTAATTTTGCTATACATTTCAAAAAGGTTACCATATTTTGCCTCAATGGTTTTCTGTCCGTCCCGGTTGATGGCATCTTTAAAATCAAGATAAACCGCCAGCCCTGAACTTCCCACTCCCTTGCCTTCATCGCAGGCATATTTTGCATTTCTTGAGGCCACGTCCCTCGGAACAAGATTTCCAAATGCCGGATATTTTCTTTCAAGGAAATAGTCTCTTTCGTTTTCAGGAATTGATCCCGGAATTCTTTTATCTCCCTGTGCTTTTGGCACCCACACACGCCCGTCATTTCTTAATGATTCAGACATTAAAGTAAGCTTAGACTGATAGTCACCTGATACAGGGATACAAGTAGGATGTATCTGGGTAAAGCAAGGATTTCCAAAAAAGGCTCCTTTTTTATAAGCTCTCCAGGCCGCAGTTGCATTGCTTCCCATGGCATTGGTAGATAGGTAAAATACATTTCCATATCCTCCCGAGCAAATTAAAACCGCATGTGCGCTATGAGATTCTATCTTTCCTGTAACTAAGTCACGGACCACAATGCCTCTTGCTTTTCCATCTACTAAAACCACATCAAGCATCTCGGTTCGCGGGTACATTTTTACTTTTCCCGCAGCAACTTGTCTGCTCAAAGCGCTATAGGCGCCTAACAATAACTGCTGACCTGTTTGTCCCCTTGCATAAAAAGTTCTGGATACCTGAGCTCCTCCAAAGGATCGGTTAGATAAAGTTCCTCCATATTCTCTCGCAAAGGGAACGCCTTGAGCAACACACTGATCTATAATATTTACACTTTCCTGGGCAAGTCGATAAACATTGCCTTCCCTTGATCTGTAATCTCCACCTTTTACCGTATCATAAAATAGCCTGTAAACGCTGTCCCCGTCATTCTGATAATTCTTTGCTGCATTTATGCCTCCCTGGGCTGCAATACTATGCGCCCTTCTCGGGCTATCCTGGAAGCAAAATGATTTAACATTGTATCCTAACTCCGCAAGGGTAGCTGCTGCCGAAGCTCCAGCTAATCCAGTTCCAACAACAATAATATCGTATTTTCTTTTATTTGCAGGGTTAACCAGCTTTAAATTGAACTTATGTTTTTCCCATTTTTCACTTAAAGGACCTGCAGGTATTTTTGAATCTAAGATCATATTCTTTTAATATCTTATAATTGAGAAAGGAAAAGATAAATTGGCATAGCCGCAAAAGCAGCAGGAATCACTATGGAGAAGATTATACCAAACCCTTCGACAAAAGGAGTATACTTTTTATGCCGTAATCCCAATGTCTGAAATCCACTTCTAAAACCATGTAAAAGGTGAAATCCCAAAGGAATCATCATCAAAACATAAAACAATGAATAATACCATTGCTTATAAGCAAAAATCACCACAGAATACATGTCCCTATATTCCTCTCCGTTATAAATTACCGTATTTATCTCACCAAAATGATACTCCCACCAAAAAGCTCTTAAATGCACTACCAGGAAAATCAAAATAAGGGTACCTAAAATTCCCATATTCCTGGAGGCCCACATGCTATTGTCAGATGCCTTCCACATTTCATAACCAACTGGTCTTGCCTTTTTATTTCTGGCAATCAATAAAAATCCATCAATCACATGAAGGAGGATTGAAATGTATAATAAGTAAGAAATCGTTTTAATTAAAATACTGGAAGTCATAAACTTCGTATACTCATTAAAAGCTTGTCCGTCATCTCCCTTAAATAACTGCAGATTACCGGCAGCATGAATTACAAGAAAGGAGCATAAAAATAAACCGGTAAGCGACATTAAAACTTTACGCCCGATCGAGCTTGAAAGTGTTTCCTTAAACCAACTCATTTATAAATATGTTTAATTTTTAAACCGGGCCAAATTTACATTCGCATTTATTACAAAACAATTAGAAATAGTTTTTTTAAGAGAGAGAATTAATTATTTGAAAGAAAGTGTGTTTGCGCACAACCATTGCAAAATCAAAAGCCTATACTTCCTTTTTATGATAAATTGATGTAAGAAAAACGAATTAATTGAGGATTTAACTTTTAGTTAATTACAATTGGTAGATTTGTTGTATAAAGAGAATATTTTTGGTAAAAGAATTAAATTCCATTATCTTATTCAACTTTCAAAACACTAAAGCTAAGATTTAAAATAAGTTGACTGGATAAATCGTTTTTCTACACCGATCAAAAAATAATATATACGTATAATAGTTAGTTATTCAGAAATAATTTTTCCATGCGTAAAAATCTTTACTTCCTGTTGTTGGGTATAGTATGTTTATTGTATTCTTATGATATACATGCAACGCATTTAAGAGCTGGCGATATCACTGCCAGGGTAATCGATCTCAAAACCAGAACCTATGAATTTACTTTGACGCTTTATAGAGATATGGGCGGTGTGGACCAACCTACCGCTACCTTGAATTTTGGAGATGGATCCGAGTGTCAAACAGTAGATTTATCTACGCGGGAAGAAATAATAGCAGGAGAAACAGAAAAACTTACTTATAAATTTATCCACTCTTTCCCCGCCGATAGAAGCTACACCATAAGCTTTAATGAGGAGAACAGGAATGAGAATATCAATAACATTAATGATGGAAATTCTGTGCAAATATCGTTTTACGTCGAAACTGTATTGGTAATAGATGCATTTAATGGCGTTAATAATACCCCTGTTCTATTAGTCCCTCCAATAGATGAAGGCGCTACCGGCGAAATTTATATTCATAATCCCGGCGCATTTGATCCGGATGGAGATAGCCTTTCTTATAAAATGACCGTTTCTGAAGCATTTAACGAGGGCGAGGACGGATGTGGAACAGGAACCCCATTTGTTGTACCCAATTACAAATTACCTAACCACGATCAATTTTATACCAATCCGGCATTCCAGGATATTCCAAGAGAATTTTCCCTGGATCCTGTTTCAGGTACTTTGATTTGGAATGCGCCGGGTAAAGAAGGTGAATACAATATGGCATTTATTGTAGAAGAATGGAGAAAGATCAATGGAAGATGGGTAAGACTGGGCTATGTAACAAGGGACATGCAGGTTACCATATCGGCGACAGATAACAATCCTCCGGAGCTAATAATACCTAAAGATACTTGTATTGTAGCAGGTTCTATTCTCGAAGCAGAAATTATTGCCACTGATCCGGATACCGTTAATGGAACAGTTCGGGATATGATTATGCTGGAAAGTTTCAGCGGCATTTACACACTTCCATCAAATCCCGCAAAATTTGACGTTAATCCCAACAAGGCAAATCCTGTGAAGGGAAATTTTTTCTGGCAAACCGACAGCAGTCACATAAGAGAAAAACCTTATCAGGTAATCTTTAAGGCAAAGGATATTCCGCCAACTCCACCGGCATTGGTAGACTTACAAACCTGGAATATTACGGTAGTGGGTCCTGCACCAATACTTAATTCAGCAACACCACAACCAGGCAAACAAATTAACTTAACCTGGGACACTTATAAATTCCCGATAGAAGGTGCCCTAATTCAAGTATACCGTAAGGAAGGCTCCTATAATTTTACGCCATCTAATTGTGAATTAGGCATACCAGAAGGATCAGGCTATCAATTGATAGCAACAAAAGCTATAAACGCAACCACTCATCAAGATGATGATAATTTAAAACGAGGGGTTCAGTATTGTTATCGGCTGGTTGTACAGTTTCCAACGCCAGGAGGCGGCGTTAGTTATGCATCTGAGGAACGATGTGCTGAACTGAAAATAGACGTTCCGGTAATTACTAAGGTCTCTGTAGAAGCAACGAGTGAAACCGCTGGTGAAATTAGGGTAGAATGGATGCAGCCTCTAGAACTAGACGTAGTAGCTTTCCCGGCCCCTTATAAATATGAGGTTTATAGAGTAACAGGTATGGGAGGAAGTCAAAATCAGGTTTTAATTAGTACGATAAATGATTTTGACAGCACCTCAATAGTAGACACTGGACTTAATACGGAACGAAATCCTTATACCTATAAAATATTAATGTATAGCGGAGATGTTGCTTTGGATACCAGTGATGCTGCTTCAAGCGTGAGACTCGCTGCTGCTGGTGAAGTAAACGCCATCAATCTTTCCTGGACTTATCAGGTGCCGTGGACCAATACCAACTTCAATGTTTACCGACAGGACTTAACTACCGGCGCGTTTAATTTAATTGGAAGTACCAGTGAACCTGCTTTCGTAGATAATGGAATAGGCGGAATTACAATGATTCCTGAAGAAGAATACTGTTATTATGTAGAAGCACAAGGAAAATACACTAACTCTTTTATTACAGATACATTAATTAATCTATCCCAAATTACTTGCCAGTCGCCACGAGATACGATTCCTCCTTGTGTACCTATTTTAAGCATTGCGCCTATAGATTGTGACAACTTCAATACTTCTCACGACTGCAATCATGAAAATTATTTTAATACCTTAACTTGGACGGACGTAAGAGGTCCGGAGTGTAAAGATGATATAGCATTTTATAAATTATATTATTCATTCAGAGATTCTACTGCACTTGAGGCAATTGCACCTGAAGTAATGGATACCTTTTTCCTTCATAAAGACAATCCATACTACTATGCAGGATATTATGCTGTAACAGCCGTGGACCGGTCAGGAAATGAAAGTGCCAAAAGCAAAATAGTGTACAACGACAATTGCCCTTATGTAGAATTTCCAAATGTTATCACACCCAATGGTGACAAATACAATGAAGTATTTAAACCAAATGATAGTTCTGATGAGCCACAAAGGTGTGCAAGGTTTGTTGAAACAATTGAATTTATAGTGGTAAACAGATGGGGCAATGTGGTATATGACTCTAAAAAGTCAACCAATAGTGGAGGTGAAGGAAGTAGTCTAATAAATTGGAACGGAACGACCAATGCTGGAAAAGAACTGGCTGAAGGAGTTTACTTTTATGAAGCAAAGGTTAAATTCATTACAAGAAACCCAGGTGATGCAGCAAAAACCTTCAAGGGCTGGGTTCAGGTACTAAGATAAACAAATCTTAAAAAGAGGTCAGCATTTAAAGTTGACCTCTTTTTTTACTCACGTGCCAGTATTAAAAAAAGAAGAAAAACTTATTTCTCCATTACTGATTTAATGTTAAGTTTAGTCTGGACTAGTATATTAAAATATTTAATATCCACTTAACTTTTTTCCAACTTTACTTCCTTCAACTTTATTTTAAAGGAAGTTCATCTTACTTTTGACACCTTAAATAATCGTACTAAAATATATTTTATGAAAGCATATGTGTTTCCCGGACAAGGATCTCAATTTTCGGGCATGGGTAAAGATTTATTTGAAAGATCAACGGAAGCCAAACATTTATTTCAGGAGGCAGATGATGTATTAGGATTTAAGATATCTGAAATAATGTTCAACGGTTCAGATGAAGAATTAAGACAAACAAAGGTAACTCAACCAGCCATATTTGTACATTCAGTAGTCGCAGCAAAGATTGCCGAAAGTTTTACGCCTAATATGGTAGCAGGCCATTCCCTTGGAGAGTTTTCCGCTTTGGTGGCCAATGGTACACTTTCCTACAAGGACGGATTGACTTTGGTTTACAAAAGAGCCATGGCCATGCAAAAAGCTTGTGAAAAGAATCCTTCTTCTATGGCAGCTATCTTAGGGTTAGAGGATAATATCGTGGAAGAAATCTGCAATTCTATTAAGGATGAAATCGTAGTGGCTGCAAATTATAATTGTCCTGGCCAATTGGTAATCTCGGGCTCAACCAAAGGAGTGGAAATTGCTATGGAAAAAATGAAAGCTGCCGGAGCAAAAAGAGCTCTTTCGTTGCCCGTCGGCGGTGCATTCCATTCTCCGCTTATGGAACCAGCCAGGGAAGAATTGGCTATCGCCATTAAAAATACCCCCTTTGATAAACCGGGATGCCCGATATATCAAAACGTAGACGCACTGCCTTCTTCAGAAGTAGAAAAAATCAAAACAAACCTTATTGCCCAGCTTACTGCTCCTGTTCGATGGACACAATCCGTTCAAAATATGGTAAAGGACGGAGGCAAAATTTTTATAGAATGCGGACCTGGCAAAGTTCTCCAGGGTTTAGTTAAAAAAATTGAAAAAGAAGCCGAGACGGCAAGTGTATAGAATGTTGAATGTTGAATTATTAGACATTAAATAGAGAATGTCCAAAAAGTACGTTTTTCTGTCTTGCTGAATTTATTTCAGCATCTTAAGCATCGATTAGTAAAGGACTTAAAGATCCCGAAATAAATTCGGGAAGACTTTTTGGACAACCTTAAATAAACCTGAAAGGATTAGTGCTGCAGCCCTTAGAAAATTTTCAATAATAGGTGATAGCCGAACCTAAGAATCAATTGTCCGAACCTTCAAATTGTCTTTACAATTATTTAATAGATCATTGACAGTTAACCCTAATACAGGATGTTTAAAGCCAGGAGCTATTTCTGCTAAAGGGAGCAAGACAAATTTTCTGGTTTGCATTTCAGGATGAGGAACAATTAAATTTTCAGTCTTTACAATCTTATCTTCATAAAAAATCAAGTCAATATCGATCAGGCGTTCCTTCCACCTTCCAAAATTCACTCTTCCCATTGCTTTCTCTATTGATTTAATTGTATTTAGAAAGTCTTCCGGCGAAAGCGTTGTCTCTACTTCCACTGCCTGATTATAAAAAGGGGGTTGATCATAATATCCCCAGGGCTCAGTTTCGTAAATCAATGATTTTCGAATAAAATTAATTTTTTCCTTTGCTAAAAGGGACAAGCTTTGAGCAAGGTTCTTTGCTCTATCACCAATATTAGAGCCTAGCAGAATGTACAATTTCGCCATGGCCCAAATTTACATGAACGGCAAATAGCATTTTTATTTATTTCGTAATATTGTCCAGTACTAATGTTACTTAAATGAAATTCTTAAAATATGTATTGGCTACTTTTGTTGGCCTTATTTTATTTTCTCTTATTACTTTCCTAATTCTTGTAGGTATAATCGGTTCGGTTGCTTCTGAAAAAGAAGTTGAAATCGCCGACAAATCAGTTCTTCATTTAAAATTAGACAAACCTATTGTTGAAAGGGCTTCTGACGATCCTCTCAGCGAACTGGAAATAGGTGCTTTTGGAGGAAAGGGGTCCATAGGATTAATTGAAACCAAAGAAGCAATTGAAAAGGCTAAAACAGACCCTAAAATCAAAGGCATTTTTTTAGACATAAATTACGTAATTACCGGGTTTGCTTCGATTGAAGAAATAAGAAATTCCCTAATTGATTTTAAAGAAAGCGGCAAATTCCTGATTGCTTATGGTGAAATATATTCAGAAGGAGGATATTATCTTGCTTCAGTAGCAGACAAGATTTTTCTGAACCCTATGGGAGAGTTAGAATTAAATGGATTAACTGCTGAATTGCTTTTCTTTAAAGGCACACTTGATAAACTGGGCATCCAACCACAAATTTTCAAAGTCGGCGAATTTAAAAGTGCTGTAGAACCCCTTGTGCTGGATAAGATGTCCGAGGCAAACAAATTGCAATATGCTTCATTCTTAAACTCAATAAACGATCACCTGATCAGCGGCATAGCCAAAGCAAGAAAAATAGACGTCCGCAAATTAAGAATAGTGTCGGATTCAATGTTGGTACAAATGCCTGATGATGCTTTAAAATATGAATTAATAACCGATATAGGGTATTTTGACGAGGTACAGGAATGGATGAAATCAAAGCTCAGCCTAAAATCTACAAAGGATATAAAATTAGTTTCATTAAAAACATATAGAAAAGCCCCTAAAGATATTTCCAAACCTTCTTCCAAAAACAAAATTGCCGTTATCGTTGCTGAAGGACAAATAATGAAAGAAAAAAATGGCAATGAAGGAATATCTTCAGATGAAATAGCTGAAGAATTACGAAAAGCCAGATTGGATAAAAATGTAAAAGCAGTAGTATTAAGAATTAATTCCCCGGGAGGAAGCGCCCTTGCATCAGACGTAATGTGGAGAGAGGTTGTTTTAACCAAAAAAGTAAAACCAATTATCGCTTCTATGTCAGATTACAGCGCTTCAGGCGGATATTATATGGCGATGGGTTGTAATAAAATAGTGGCGCACCCAAGCACCATAACTGGTTCAATAGGAATATTCGGAGTATTGTTTAATATGGAATCCTTCCTTGAAGAAAAGCTAGGAATTACGTCAGACCGGGTGAAAACCGGAAAATTCTCAGATCTGATAACAGTAACCCGACCGTTAACAAAATTTGAAAAAAGCATAATTCAAAAAAATGTAGAGGAAGGGTATAATAAATTTATTACCAAAGCTGCCCAGGGAAGGAATATATCAAAGGATAGCTTAGATAAAATAGCTTCTGGAAGAGTCTGGTCAGGGGCTGAGGCCTTAAAAGTGGGACTGGTAGATGAATTGGGTGGACTTCAGGATGCAATACGTATTGCTGCTAAATCAGCCAAATTGGGTGAAGATTACAAAGTAAGATACTATCCGGAGAAAAAATCATTCATTGAAAATCTGATTGTAGAATTGGGAGGAGAAGTGGAAACCAGGCTGGTTCAAAAAGAATTTGGAGCATTAACGCCTTACGTAACCGAGTTACAAAAATTGAAAGCTATGGAAGGCATCCAAGCCCGAATACCTTATCAAATGATATTGAATTAGATTAAGAATAAAATGAAATGTAAACAGGTCTCTCAGGAAACTGAGGGACTTTTTTATAAGATTTTCTTAGTTTTGACTTTACACAGTTTTTAAATAAAAGCGATAACTTCGCATAATTCAAAACAAAAGCAATGACAGAAATAAGGAACAACTGGACTCGGGAAGAAATATCAGAAATATATAATTCCTCGATCCTTGATTTGATATATAGAGCGGCAAGTGTTCACAGGGAGTTTCATGCTGCTGACGAAGTACAGGTTTGTACGCTTTTATCTGTTAAAACAGGAGGATGTCCTGAAGATTGTGCGTATTGTCCTCAAGCAGCGAGGTATCACACAGACATAAAAGTCCAGAAGCTATTGCCCACCGAGGAAGTATTACAAGCCGCTCAAAATGCCAAAGACGGCGGAAGCACAAGATTTTGCATGGGTGCTGCCTGGAGAGAAGTCAGAGATAACAAAGACTTTGACAGGGTAATTGACATGGTAAAAGGTGTAAGCCAAATGGGACTGGAAGTATGCTGTACATTGGGTATGCTTTCTGAGACGCAGGCGAACAAACTTAAAGATGCCGGTCTATATGCTTATAACCACAACCTCGATACTAGTGAAGAACACTATGGCGATATCATAACTACCCGCACATACGACGATAGATTAAATACTTTATCAAATGTAAGAAAAGCTAAAATATCAGTTTGTTCTGGAGGAATTATTGGTTTGGGTGAGTCTGTCAACGATAGAATTGGCATGCTTAGAACTTTGGCAACACTTCCTGAACATCCGGAGTCAGTTCCTGTGAATGCACTCGTTCCGGTAGAAGGAACACCTTTGGAGGACCAGGAGAGGGTATCCATTTGGGAGATGATCAGAATGATCGCTACGGCAAGGATCATAATGCCTAAAGCTATGGTAAGACTTTCTGCAGGAAGGGTTAGAATGAATGTGGAAGAACAGGCATTGTGTTTTTTAGCAGGCGCTAATTCAATATTTTCCGGGGATAAATTATTAACCACGCCCAATCCTGCCTATAAAGAGGACAAAGAGCTGTTTCAGATTCTAAATCTGAAGCCACGGCCTTCTTATAAAAATCAACCGGTCAAATTTGAACAAATACCTTTAAATCATTGATTAATAAAGTGGCCAGTTATTAAAAATCTATTGTGCCGAATACCTTCGTGAAAACCGTCATGGATACTTTTCCTTTTTAGGTTGATCTTCATGACGGTTTATTTTGAAGTTCTTTTCTACTTGTTCTCCATTGTACAAATTAATGTAAAGCCTTTCAGATCAATAAGAATCAAAAACACTACTAAAAGAAAGGCTTCTCTTGCACTTTTTTGGAATCAATCGGAAAATCTGGGGGTAACATTGGAATAATCGACAAAGCTGATGGACACCAGAGCTTTCAATTTTTTTTTCCGACAAACTATGTTTTTATACTATTCTAATTTTTAAACTGCTTTCCTGGGACTTTGTAGGTCCAATGTTCGTTCAGTCTTCCTCCAATGTAGGTATAATTGGTATTTTTAAAGGTGTGTACCGAGCTTTCTCTATTCAAACTATGCAATATTTAAGCTGAGAAATTCATTCCCCAAACTTTTCCGCTTGATCCCTTTTTGTCGGCTAATATCATTCGAAATACCATTGCAAAAAAAAACCTTCTTTTAAAGAAGGTTTTTTCAACGTGTTAAACAGGTGTATGAATAAAATTTGTGTTATGTATTGTTATATACTTCCTGAAAATAGTAAGTAACCCAAGTTCATAAACTTTTTTTTATTTTTTTCCTGTTATAAGTAAGATTTTATTTTCAGAGGAACAAAAACCTATATAATTAATTGTATAGGTTTTTAATGAAGGTAACTATTTGAGCATTCGCATTAGTTGAACTAACTTCTGCAAAATTATTCTTTTCCTTGATCTGAATATCTGTTTTCTTTTTGGTAAGATGACCGGCTACGATCACAATCATTAATACAGATAGTTTTAATATAAAAATTAAATTAGAGGTCTTCGCCTTCATCAAAAGCTGGTTATTCGCGGGGTAAAGCTAGAAAATTGCAACTAGAAGAAAAAATATTTCCTAAAAATAAACAATAAAAAATAGCTGTTAATTAAAATTTAAACTTTGATAAATCATACGAAAGATTTTAAAACATTCACTTATGAGTTCAAAAATCTTTTTATAATTCTATTAAAAAAATTTAAGTTCTGAATAAATCAGAACTTAAAAAATCTCTTATTTTTCCTTTTTTTCCGATTTTGTTTCGGACTTCAATATTTCTGGCGCATGCAAAAGAATAAGATTGTACCAGTTCAACAATTTTTTCAAATCGGAAGGATAGACTTTTTCATTGTCATATTCAGGTACCACTTCACTTATAAATGAATATAGCTCTTTTTCAGATGAAGCAGCATTAACAGGAAGGGTCTCTTTATACATTTCATAGATCTTCACTAGAATATCTTCCAGGGGAGCAGTACCTTCTTTGGTTGTGGTATAAATTGAGATTTCTTTTAATACTGATAACCGGTTATTTCCTGTAATAATTATCTTTTGTTTCTTCTCATCTAAGGTTTCTAAAATCATCGCTGAACGCGCTGGCTTTACAATTTTATACAAACCTGGTTTACCCGATACCGATGCTATATCTTTTAATTCCATTTATATAATAATTATTTAAAATTAACATTCACACTTTCAATAAATTTCAAAATTTCCTCTTTACCCAGATTTGTTTCGGTAGAACTGACAAAATAATCAGGCAATTCTTCCCATGTCGTTGTAAGGTTTTCAAGGAATTTGTTTACTATCCTATTGGTTTGTGATTTTGACTGTTTATCACATTTTGTAAATACTATGGAAAAGGGGATGTTTTCGCTGCCTAACCAATTCAAAAACTCAAGGTCGTTTTTCTGAGGCTCGATACGGGAATCAATCAATAAAAAAACATTCATCAAATTTTCCCTGAGCTGTAAATAGTCTCTAACCATTTTTTCCCACTTATCTCTGTCTACCCTGCTCACCTTCGCCCAGCCATATCCCGGCAAATCTACTAAATACCAGCTTTCTGTCACTAAAAAATGATTTATAAGCTGTGTCTTTCCAGGCTTTGAAGAAACTTTTGCCAGATTCTTAACTCCCGTAAGCATGTTTATCAGGGAAGATTTCCCCACATTCGATCGCCCTATAAAAGCATATTCCGGCTTATCCGGAGGAGGGCAATCTTTATACTGAGTAGTGCTTTTAATAAACTTTACACCGTTTCCCATAGAAGTTATTCTGAGTTTTCTTTGTGCAATTTATTAACTTTTTTACCAGTCTTGCACAAGTATAGAATTATGTAAAAAAAGCAGAAAATTATAAAGTAAGTTTATCTTATTTTATACCTTATAGAATTTTATTTAAATAGTTACATTTATAATTATTTTTTTCATAACTTCTTTGACTTTTTCTGAAGTTGGTATTACAATGATTTTAAAAAAAATGGTGTACAGGAATTTGAAAATGTGTTTGTTTGTCCTTTTACTTTTTTCCTCAGGGTTTCAATCATTAGGGCAAGATCCGGAAGATGTATTAATTGTTCAAAATGCGGACGCTATCTATGACTACGGCGCAAAGAAAGATGCGCTTGAACAATATCTGAATGCTTTGCAAATAAATCCAAATAACCTAAGGGGTAACCTTATGGCAGGTATTTGTTACCTGGAGACAATCAACAAAGAGCGGGCTGTAAATTATCTTTTAAAAGCCTATCAAATTGATCCTAAAATTCGCTTTGATATCCTTTATTTAATTGGCCGTTCTTATCAGTTGGGAAGTGACTTTGACCACGCCATCACGTATTTCGAAAAATATAAAGAAAAACTTAAGGCAGAACCAAATTACAGGGGAAAAGATAAAGTAACCACAAAAGAAGTAGATCGAAGTATAGTGGAATGTCATAATGGAAAAGAAATCGTAAGCAACCCGTTAAAATATTCAATTAAAAATATTGGAAATGAAATAAATTCTGATTTTCCAGAGTTTGCCCCGCTGGTAAATGCAGATGAAACCATTATGGTATTTACTTCAAGAAGGGAAGACAATATTTCACCGGACAAATATCAGGACAATGAATTTTATGAAGACATTTTTATTGCAAAAAAAGTAGATGGAAAATGGAGTGATGTAAAAAACCTGGGAGAAGGCGTAAATACTAAATACCACGATTCGGGGGTGGGATTATCAGCGGATGGGAAAACGCTATACTTAAGACATGACGATAATGGAGGAGACATCTACTCAAGTGAATTACAAGGAGATGGCACCTGGTCAAAACCATCTGCACTAAAGGGCATTAACTCACCTTATTCAGAAAATTCCGTGAGTATTTCTTCTGATGGAAATATTTTATTTTTCTCCAGCGACAGGCCAGGCGGGTTTGGGAATCTGGATCTTTACTACAGTATTCTTGATAAAAAAGGTAACTGGAGCACTCCTAAAAACCTAGGTTCAAAAATTAACACCGAATCTAACGATGACGGGCCTTTTATAGATTATGACAAGAAGTCCTTGTTCTTTAGCTCAAAAGGACACAAAGGCATTGGAGGCTATGATATTTTTATGAGTGAATACGACAGCGCCCTGTTAGAGTGGAAAGATCCGATTAACATTGGCTACCCTGTAAACACGCCTGACGATGACATCTACTTTGTAAAATCAGTTAATAAAAATAGCGGATACTATGCTTCGGTAAAAAATGATGGCGTCGGAGAGAAAGATATTTACACGGTAGTATTGCCTTCCAATTATGAAGAGCTAAAAAAATTAACCTCTAAAAAAGAGACTCAGGTAGTTATGGAAAAGCAAGCTCCTATGGAAATTCCCGTTGAAGAAAAGGCAGCACCGGTAAAAGAACCTGAAGTTAAAAAGGAATTAAAAGAAATAAATGTAGTCATTAACATAAAGGAGGAAGTATCAAAGCAATTAATCGATGCAAAAGTCAGTGTTTCAAGCAAAACCAGAAATATAGTAATGCCTTTAAAGCATACCAATAAAGGCGTTTACTCTTTTTCAATCATAAATGAGGAGCCAAACGACTTTGTTGTTTCTATTGAAAAAGAAGGGTATATGTTCAGGACTGAGACCGTCTCCGTGCCCATGTCTACAGATAGTCCTAAAAACCTCAAAAAAACATTTACCATTGGCAAGTTAAGGGTGGGTTTTGCCTCTATATTGAGAAATATCTATTTCGATAATAATAAAGCCACTTTTAAAATAGAATCTTATTCGGAATTAAATAAATTAGAAAATCTGCTCAAGGAAAATCCTAATTATAAGATCAAAATATCCGGTCATACAGATAATATCGGTGATGCAGAATTTAATAAACATCTTTCCCAGAAAAGAGCGAATGCCGTTGTGGAATACTTGAAACGAAAAGGGGTAGATGCAAGGAGACTTACCTCTGAAGGCTATGGAGAAGAGAAACCGCTTGCCTCAAATGATGATGAAAAAGACGGCAGAGAGCTCAACAGAAGAACGGAATTTAAAATTATAGGGGAACAAAAATAGTTCCCTGTTCAAAATCTCTTATTTTTACAGCTCATTTAACTGTGTTTATTACCTCAGAAGTAATAAATACATAAATTTTAAAAATGGCTGTACTTCCTTATAAGGATGCTGAGACGAGCAAAAAAGAA
>DASPJL010000143.1:0-22217 GCA_035628645.1 Cytophagales bacterium
TATATATAAATGGTATTTCATTTTTGAAAGCATTATTCCTTCAAAACAGCCCCACTATCCATCAATAGACTCAACACTCCAGAGCGCGGCTTAGGCAGGCAAACCTGCTTGAAGCGGCAAGTTTGCCCTCCTTAAAGAATAATTACGAGTTAATTAAACTCAAAATATGGAAAAGCAAATAATTAAAAACAATTTACGGGAATACCGGCTTAAGGCTGGATTAACCCAGGAGGTGGTTGTAAAAGCAATTGGGTTACAAAGCAATAACCGGTTATGTCGTTGGGAACAAGGAAAAGCGTATCCAAGTATTGTTAATCTCTTAAAATTATCAAAGATATACAAGGTTCCGTGTGAGGCGTTGTATCAGATTTAATTTATCTGTACGGGTCATACTTTAAATAAAATACTGAATTTATTAAAAATTTATCAGTGTTTGATATACTTTGTTTTACGCATTAGATTACTTAAAATTGAAAGTATGATTAATCCTCAGCAGAATGTATCTATCACAACTTGAAATTTGGAACTTTAGAAAGTATGGCGAGAGGTTAAGGCCAGGTATGACATCGCTCACAGGCCTACCTGGGCTTTCTTTAAAATTTAATCCTAGCCTAAACTTGTTAGTTGGTGAAAATGATTCAGGTAAAACAACAATAATTGATGCGATTAAACTAATTCTACAAACTCAAAGCCATGATTACTACAAAGTGACTTTTGAGGATTTTTATTTGAAAAACGGTGAAGTCGAGGATAGCAGAGTTAGCAGCTTTAAGATAGAGTGTATTTTCAAAGATTTTACCGCTGAAGAAGCAAGTCACTTTGTTGAATGGTTGGGTATTGAAAATGATCAAAACGCTACAGGGGCTTTCTTCTTGAAAGTTTCCTTGATTGCAAGGCGACGAGGGAATTCAATTTTTATTGACACGAAAGCAGGCCCGGATGAAGGGACGAATCTAACCGGCGAAGCTCGTGACTATTTACGGCTTACTTATTTAAAACCGTTACGTGATGCTGAAACGGAACTTGCGCCATCTCGATATTCAAAGCTTTCACAAATACTAGATAATCATAAATCATTTAAAGAGAAGAAAACACACCCTTTAGTTGGAATAGCGGAAAAGGCGAATGCTAGTATTGCGAATTTTTTCAAAGGTAAAGAAAGCGATGGAGTAGCTGATCATCCGGATTCTTCTGGTAAACTACTGGTCGATCAAATAAATACGTATTTAAAAGATTTTTTTGGCGAAGACAAGCAAGCTGACTTTAGTCTTGCTGACGCTCATTTGAAAGGAGTTCTAGAAAAATTGAGTTTGAAGCTATCACAAAATAAATCAGGACTTGGTTCACACAACTTACTCTTTATCGCCACTGAGTTATTGTTACTTGAAAGAGAAGAATATACAGGTTTAAAATTGGCATTAATAGAAGAAATCGAGGCTCACTTGCACCCTCAGGCACAATTACGGCTTATAAAGTTTCTTCAAGAGCTAGCTAACGAAGCTTCAGCGCCTTTCCAATTAATCTTATCAAGTCATAGTCCGAATCTTGCATCTGAGGTCAACCTTGAAAACCTAATTGTTTGTAGCGGAGATAAAGCCTTTTCCATGGGAGCGGAATATACCAAATTAAGAAAAGGAGATTATTTATTTTTAGAAAGGTTTTTAGACGTTACAAAAGCAAATTTATTTTTTGCTCGTGGGGTAATAATTGTCGAAGGGGACGCAGAAGCTTTATTAATTCCTACCATTGCCCAAATAATTGATTTGCCATTAGTGAAGCATGGTGTATCCGTTATCAATGTTGGAAGTAAAGCATTTACTCGGTATTGTAATATTTTCAAGCGTAAGGATACGTCAACTGGAGTATTCGACATTAATGTTGCAGTTGTGACGGATGCCGATGTGATTCCAATCGAGGGGAAAGGCATATATAAAGATGAAAGGATAGAAGGATTAGGAAAGGTTCTAACTAACGAAATAGAGAAAATTGGAAAAAATTTTAACGGACAAAATGTTAAAACGTTTATTGCTGAAAAATGGACTTTAGAATATGAACTATCAAGGAGTACTTTAAAAAATGAGTTTTATATGGCTGTGCTGTTAGCGGATTATATAAAAAATAGCGATAAAGTTGGTCTAACTGATAAAAAAGTAAAAAAGGCGGAAATCCGAGTTGAAGCAGACTTTAAACGTTGGGAACAATCATGGGCTGCTGATCCAAGAAAGAATGAAAAAATCGCCTTTCAGATATATAACAATATAATGCTTAAAAAGGGACAACTAAAATCTATTACTGCTCAATGTTTTGCTAATCTTTTACTCGAAAAAGCAAGGACTGATAAAGACGCTTTGAAAGCAGCGTTTGAAAATGACTCAACTTTAAAATACTTAAGTGACGCTATCAAGTACGCCGTTAATAAAATTTAAACATGGAACCTATTCAAGGTTGGGAAATTGAAAATGTTGAAAAGCTTCTTTTGCCGGAAGGAGAGTCATTTGATTTACCTAGAAGGACAATAATTAAAAACCTTTCCTCGACTGATATTCAGGCATGCCCTGGCAGCGGAAAGACGACAGTTCTGTTAGCAAAACTGTTAATTTTATCTCAAAGGCAACCCTTCCAAAATGGAAAGGGAATTTGCGTGTTAACGCACACAAACGTTGCTATCGACGAAATTAAAGAAAGAATGTCGCATAAAACGAGCGTTTTAAATCAATATCCGAATTTTTTCGGGACCTTTCAATCGTTTGTAGATACATTTTTGGCTATCCCTGCTTCAATTCATTACTATCAAATTAGACCCAATGTTATCGACGCAGATTTTTACGACCAACACGTTAATAAACTGTACAAGAAGCTCCCATGGAGCCACCCTTTTAACACAAACCTTTATGGTAAAAATAAAAGCAAATTAGACTCTAACCAACTCTCAAAGCCGGAATTCCAAAATATTAAAGAAGAAACTTTTAGAAGCCTTAGGCTTGATTTTGTTAATAAGAAAATTCTGTCGGATATCGCTGACAATGTTCTTTTTTGCAACTTTAACACCGATACCGGACGCGCCATACTGGACTTTAAAGAAACAGTTTTTCGGGATGGAGTATTGCATTATGATGATGCATATTCATTAGCACTAAGATATTTAGATGACTTCTCGAATATTCTGACAGAAGCCTTCTGCAATAGATTTTCGTATGTTTTTATTGATGAGATGCAAGACACTGATTCACATCAGAATTTGATTATTGAAAAATTATTCACATCTCCAGAGATTGTAATTCAAAAAATTGGAGATATGAACCAAGCAATTTTTGGAAAGATAAAGCCAAAAGGTCTATGGTCACCTTCAGGCTCTTCAATTGATCAGAGTAAAAGATTCCATTCATCAATAAGTAACGTCATCAAAAATGCTTGTATACAGGCAGCAAATCCACTTGTTGGCAATAGCAATACAAATTTCTGCCCACCTCCAACAATAATAGTCTTTGATGATCCCAAAAAGGTTTTGCCAAAGTTTGGCCAGTTAATCATTTCACATAATTTACATAGGGAAGAAGTTATTAAAGGCAGGAAAAATATTCATAAAGCAATTGGCTGGGTAAAGAATAACGATAAAGGACACCTCTCAATTTCATCATATTGGGATGAGTTTAGTAGCCTCACATCTGCAAAAAGAGAATATTTCAACAACCTTAACGAGTACTTAATTTTTAATTCGCAAATAAATCCAGCACAATTCAAGCAAAGAATATTGAACATAATGATTCGAGCTATCACAATCTCGGGTAATAAGACAGTATCGGGACGTAGCTATTCAAAATCTACTTTCTTAAGCTTTTTAAGAAATAATTACTATGAAAAGTACGATGAGCTAATGATAAAAGTTAGTAAGTGGTTAATGAGAAGTTTAAAAAAAGACGATATTATTCAGGATATTAAAGAATATATAGAGAATGATCTTTTGACAATATTTAATATAAAATTGCATCAACAGGAACTTAAAAATTTTGTTGATTCATTAAATCCAGTTTCTGTTCACACTACTGGAATGCCTGCTCAGCCTACGAATCTTTATAGGATGAAAGACGCGACTAATAATATTGCCGAAGTACATCTCGGAACAATTCATAGTGTAAAAGGCGAAACTCATACTTCAACCTTATATTTAGAGACTTATTATAATAAACAGCATGAATCTGAGAGATTAATTGAGTTTTTAAAAGGCAACTATGACTCTACGCTCGCTCAAAAGTCAGAGCATATTAAGTCGTTAAAAATGGCTTATGTTGGTATGTCTAGACCAACACATCTTCTGTGTTTGGCTGTTCATAAAAGCCGGATTGTCGGACATGAAAATGATCTTAATAACGCAGGTTGGCAGCTTTGTGATGCCTAACCTAATGTTATTCATAAATTGCCATTTGTAGCATAAGGTGGACATAGACCGAAATACTTTAAACTCTTTCGTTGAATTCGTATATAAATGGTATTTCATTTTTGAAGGCATAATTCCCTCCAAACAATCTCATCAACCATCAATAGAGCAGCCATTTCAGGATGCAACCTAAGGTACTAAACCGCACTATTAACAGATGGATAATGGAGGAACTCATTTTAAAAACTGCGCATTAGTTATTGTTTAGTTTCCGGACTGAACATCAGCAATAATATTCATTACCACGGCCTCAATCGCAGCCTGGAAATCGCTGTCATCAATTTCTTCCCTGTCATTGAAAACTGCAAGGATTTCATCACTATATTTCATTACTTTTATCGGGTCTACCATACCATTATTTTAGCACTATTAAGTACAAATGTCAATATTCCAATCCTTTCAAACGGCCTGATTTTATTATTTTTTTAACCTTTCTTTATCAAAACTTTTCCCCAACATTTGTTCGTTTTTGGCAAATTTGCCCTCCTTATGTCCACCACTTCAACATGATATTTTCAAGATATGAAACGAGGTGGTCGAAAGTTTCCAAACCGGCTCCGTGTACACAGAAAACTTATGGGTTATTCCCAGAAGGAAGTTGTTACGATGCTTGGATTACAAAATGAGAGCCAGCTATCACGGTGGGAAAACGGTGAAAGGCTTCCTAGCCTTATGCAAGCACTGCACTTAAGCATTATTTACAAAACTCTTTGCAATGAGTTGTATTACGATCTTTCACGTGAGGTCAGTAAAAACTTGGAATGCCGGGAAAATTATAAATAAACATTATTATATCTCACTCATACCAAAAGTAAACATCATTTAAAGGAACGACTAGCAACTATACACGTACTATCCTCTGCATACTGCTATCTTTCAGTTGCTTTTTCTTTCTGTCAGTATCAATAGCCTTCCCTGTGGATTACCTGGGGAAATTATCAAAATCAATCTGCCTTTCTTGGTTTCGAGCGATAACGATTTATTTATTATTAAAATAAATAACGATTTCGACCGAGACGGCTTCAAAACAAAATGTCACATAATAATAAACTTGCTCTTGAAATTGCTAATGCGCTCAATGATATAGAAGCGCTTCCACTCTATAACGCTTTTACACAAAAATATTCAGAAGAATTTCTCCGTAAAATTCTTCTTCGTGTTCTTTCCATTCCTGATGAAAAAATAAAACGGACCCGTGGTGCTTTATTTACGTTTTTAGTCCAGCAACATGGAGGCCGTCCTCGGAATTAGTCCAGGAACACGGACAGTTGGACTTGCGGTACTGCACGGCACACTTACCGAATATCGTATACGGCGGTTTCCCGGCAGATGGTCGGAACAGAAAGCAAGGAAGATAATCACTGCCATTGAAACACTTATAGATACCCATTCCATTACACGGGTGAGCTGTAAAGTTAACCATCCATCCCGTCGGTCTGCCAACCTAGATATGCTGACAGAAGGTATCATCAAGCTTTGTAAACGAAAAGGAGTAAAGGTCCGGTTGTATACATTGAAGAACATCTATAACCATACGCACGGGCGTACTGTAGAAAGCAGGTACATTAACAAAAGAATGTTGATGGAGAAACTGGTTTCCAGATATCCGATACTTGGACGTGAGCAGCTGCGGGAGCATTCAAATAAGCATCCGTACCATGTGAAGATATTTGAAGCAGTCGCATTGGCAGACATGAACAAGAACCCGCTCTAGGCGGGTTTTGTGTTTGTCGTAAAATTTGCCAATAGCGGCAAATCTGCCTGCCTTATCTCCCGCCAATCTTCCCGCTACACTGTGATTAAACTTCTTTAAAAATCACAGAATATGACAGCAAAACAAAAATCAAAAAATGTGTATGAAATCGTTTCAGAACACATCACAAGTATCCTCTCATCCGGCATCATTCCCTGGCGTATGCCATGGAGTGATGGACGTGTTCCCACCAACCTTATCACCCGTAACCCATACCGTGGTATTAATGTCTTTCTATTGGCTGCGCAGTATTACCGCTGCAATTTGTTTCTCTCCGAAGCCCAACTCATAAATGTCGGAGGCGAGCCAGGAGAACTCAATGCACCAACAATAGCCGTTCATTGGGAGTGGGTAGATAAGCAAGCAAAAGAAGGCGAACCTAAGCCTGAAAGCAAGTATCCATTACTCCGGTATCACAAGGTGTACAACGTGGAAGATTGTGATGGTATTAACCATGACATGCTTCCGGGCTATGACCGTCCTTCCAAACCGTTTGAAGCGGCCAGGGAGATTATCAAGAACATGCCCGATGCTCCGAAGATTGAGTATTACAAAACGGCAGCCAGCTATGTGTCCAACTCCGATATTGTATTTATGCCCAACAGTGAAGAGTATGGAGCGAAAGAACTGTATTACTATGACTTGTTTAAGTTGCTTGTGCATAGCACTGCACATGAAAAACGGTTGAACCGCAAACAAGCTGAAGATACAGGAGCGCACTTTACGATTGATACGCTTATTGTGGATATGGCCGCTCACTACCTCTGTTATCATTCCGGGATGAATAAAGTGCCCTTGATGAACAACCTGCAATACATCCACGGATGGATTGAAGCGTTTAGCAAAAATTCCCGGATGGTGGTGTCTGCTGCGGTGCATGCGCAAAAGGCAGTAGATTACATTCTTAATCTAAAAAGTAAGTCAACTGAGGGCGCTACCGATCCAAGGGAAATGAATGAGTCTGAAGAACCAGACGCGGAAGAAACTGAAGAACCAGGTGAAGATGAAGAAACATCCCATTGAGAGTTTTGTGGTGTTGGCTAACCACGCACGGGGGGATGGGATATGTACATGTACAGGCCCGGTCTATGAGAGACCGGGTTTTTTATGTTATTCCGTAAAAGAAAAGGTATCGTTTGCATTTTTTGCAACTCCATACTACAAACATTCCTGCAATTTTGAGTTTCATAAACTATGAAAAACCAGTTACTCCTAAAATATAACCCGTCATGTATAAAAGTAGACTACTCGCGACTTTTTGAAAAAAATTAACTTTTACCTAATAAATTTGGCACAAAATAAAAAAATCCGATAATTTAATGAAAATGACTATTAACTATTATTTAATATTCCTGAAGCAACATTTTTTTCATTTTTAGTATCTGGCTATAAGAGCCAATAAATTTATCAAAAGAATGGAAAAATCACGGTGTCAAAACTAATATAACTATAAACTAAAGGAGGTGCATGATAAAAAAATAAGTATCTACTTCGATTCGCGTTTATGAGGGTAGATAAATTGCGAAGTATTCCATTACCCTTTTTACTAACAACAACAAAATTTAAAAAAATGCGTAAAATTATTTTAATTCTTATAGGCTTTTTATCGCCTTTTATTTTATCAGCAGGGAATGGCACTATTTTCTTCACCAATGGAGATATTTCATATTTCCAAGCTGGATTTTCACAATATGAAAATTTCCATGGGCATACTCAATTACTTAGCGGTGCCCAGTATCGGCTTAAAATAGTGGTTGAGCCAAGAGATTTGGTGAGAGGGTTAGATGTCACCTGGAGAACTCTAAGCGCAGAAAATCCCGGCAGTATGCGCGATATAAGTGCTACAAATGAAAAATCTCTCACCATGTTTAATGTGATTACAAATACAAGTGAAGAATCGGCCATAGAACTGACGGTTTTCCCGTTGGGCTCTCCTCCCCCTTGTACTGAATTTACAATAACTTTTGTCCTTTCAACGGTCAGTGTCCCAGCACAGACAGTTGATACGTATGTTCATAAATTTCGTTTACTAGAAGCTCAAAAAACTACATGGACGAACACAGAAAGTGATGCATTATGGAATAGTTCAGATATTTATATGCAAGATGATCCAGTGCGAATCCCACCTCAAAGTCAGCATAACGTAGGAGATTTTGGCATAGAACCGAATACAACTAGTGAAACTTTCGTATCATCAAAGGATATGTGGATTCGTTGGGTTGTTGATAATAACCAAAGTCATCAAAATGCTAAATATTCGTACGGTGATGGAAGTTGGAATAGGGTTTTTGCTATGGTTAGAAACCGTGGCTGCCAAACTTCTCCATCAGCGAATTTACGGCTATATTGGACGGTTGCACGTTCATTTGAAATGTGGAAAGAGCATTGGCTAAATTATCAATCTAATTCAACGGTTGCGGGAACTAATTGGATGTATATTGGTAATAATTCAACAAATCCAAAAGTCCCGTTGGGAGGTGAAATTACAATTAATACTCCAATGACTCCAATGAGTTCATATAGCTACTCTGCGGCTTCAAGCCCAGTGTCAATTAGTCCTCTTGCTGGAGGAGAGCGAAGAATTATAACGCCTGTTGGTTGGCGCGCACCAAATCCTGATGATTTTAAAAGTGGCTTTGATTTAAAAATTCGTCCTGATGGCTGGCCGGTTATTTGTTTACTTGCACGCTTAGAATCAACAGGTGACCCCATGTTTAATGAACAGGATAGGGATGTTTTTTGGAATGTTGTAGACAATAACAACATCATTACATTAAATACTTATGTAACTAATAACGACGGAACTTATGACCGAGTAGCTCCAGGAACATATACAGGAACAGGTCCAAACTGGCAATCTAGAATGGGTGTGTTATTCATTAACAATCCAACATCTACTTCAAGAATTGTGAATTTAAGTTTTAATGAGCTTCAGTTGGACTCTCCCGCCGCACCAGAGTTTAATGATTATGGTTTTGCTGTGCTTGCTTTTGATCAAGACCTTTGGGACAAGTGGGACGCCGGTGGACGAATCGGGAGCGGCATTTCTGTAATTGAGGATGGATTGGTAAAAGTTACTGACCCCACAACAGCTACTTTACAAAATATAACTCTAACTGCCGGAGAAATGCATCGGTTGGGTGTTATGTTTGAGTATTACTATGATAGTATCCCCGATAGCAATTATACTTATCTGTATAGCCTAGGAGAGTATGATACCGACCCGGCTGAACATATTCACGCACCAACTATGTTTACTACCACTGTATTGGAAAATCCTGTGCTTGATTCTATTGGTAGCAATGATACACTGTACGGTCATATTGATTCATTCAGCTACGTTATTTCACCTAACCCAGTAACTACAGGTTCGGTGAATGTAAACGTTTCTCTCAATTTCCATACTTCAACCGCTGTATTGAATATTTATAATAGTCTGGGAAATCCAATGATAACTCCTTACTCATTAGGTACTTTGACGCCAGGGAACCATTCATTTCCAGTAAATGTAAGTAGTGTGCCATCAGGTACATACACAATGGTAATAACAGCTAAGGACATAAACTATAGTCAGGTTATTATTATTTCTGAATAGACACATCTAAAAAGGGCCTGTCTCAAAAGTCGAGACAGGCCCCTTTTCTTATCGATTTTATTCGGCCCCTAACTGAGAAGGTTTTTATATACGCAAGTATACGAGGCCACTTTTTACTTTTGAGACAGCCCCTTTTTTACTTATTTACGTTAACTTTGTTAATATTGTTTGAGTCTTTATATATCAAGTCGCGGAAATGAAATGGCCGATTGCCATATTATGTATTTTTATACAGCATGTTGTACATGCTCAAAACCTTGTGCCTAATCCTGGATTTGAAGATAAATACACCTGCCCGTATTCCTCTAGTACATGGGACGCTTTTGGAAAAATGGTAAAACACTGGTATAGCCCAAATGTAAATACCCCTGATTATTTTCACTCCTGTAGCAATTTAGATGAGCTGTCGGTTCCAAAGAATATTCGTTTTTGGCCGTGTACTAATTATTTGCCTGCTAAGGAGGGTGAAGCATATGCGGGAATAATTGTGCTGCCTAAGTTTAAAAAAACAGATAAGAACCATAGAGAGTATTTGCAAGTACGATTAGTATCTCCCCTAAAGAAAGATAAAAAATATTCCGTTAGTTTTTATGTGGCGTTGGACCAGTGCAGCGGTCACTCATTTAGTCAAATTGGTGCTTATTTTTCTTCTAATAAAGACACGAACTACATACCTTTTCCCGATGCCAATTGCTGTGACTTTAAACCTGCATTTAAGCCTCAGGTATATTCAGACAATGTTATAGATAACAAAAATGAATGGCGGGAAATAAAAGGGACGTTTATCGCGACTGGAGGTGAAGAATGGATGTCTATAGGCGTTTTTAACGACACATTAGTTTCAACTCACTTTGATACGTTACAATATAAAGATTTCCCTTATTTTTTTATTGATGACGTAAGTGTTGAAGAAGCGCATGCGATACAAATTTCGGATACCGTAGCTTGTATGGGAGATACCGTCTTATTATACACCCTTTCTAACAGCGTGGCGTGGTCTTATTCCCAAACAGGCTTAGATACCATCAGTACTAACGACACCCTTAGAATTGTATTAACCGGTATTACAAAAGTCTTTTTACATACCACTGATACTTCATATTTCATAACTTTATACCCTTACTCTAGACCATCAGTTCTTCTTCCCTTGGATACCTTTAAGTGCATCCATGATACTATTGCTATAACTGCCCTCACAATTGATACGGGTTATAAGTATCAATGGTCTACTGGCGATACGGCAAAAGTAATCACTGTGTTTAATCCGGGAACTTATACCATTACCATCCTCAATAAAGGGTGTAAAATTAATAAGGCTGTAACGGTTCATGATTTTCCTCAACCATTGCTAAACTTAGGTGTTGATACTCCTAATTGTTTTGAGGATATACCGTTTGTGTTACTTACCGCACCTTTAGCATCGAAATATATGTGGCAACCTAATGGCGAAACGACAAATGCAATTCAGGTATACGCTCCCGGCTCCTATTCTGTTACAATTACTGATACAAATAACTGTATATTTAATGATAGCATCATCATTGATGACGCCTGCTTGTATCCAGCATTTATTCCTAATGCCTTTACTCCAGGGAAAAAGGATGCTTTAAATACCATATTTAAACCCGAGATAATAAATGTGCATCAGTTCGAGATGATGATTTATAACCGATGGGGTGAACTTTTATTTTATACCCCCGATTATTCTCTCGGATGGAATGGTGACTATAAGAACGTTGCCTGTGCTGAAGGAGTGTATATGTACCAAATCCGGTTTTCACAACTAATTAATGGAAAAGAAAAGATTTCAAATGCAGTCGGCACTGTTTCCTTAATCAAGTAACTATAGCTATCATTTTAATGACCTTTATTTAATATAGCTGATTGTTTTTAGCATAATTCTGTTCTTTTGCGCTTGACATTCTTTAACAAATTCATCTAGCAAACAATATTGTCTTCCACTAAACGTTGATAAAAATATGTTTGTACGAACCACGCTTCTAATAATGACAATCGGATGTACCCTTTATAGTACATCTTGTAAAAAAGATTGTATAAGCAATTGTATTCAAAGTCCAATGTTCCGAATATACAATCCAGGAGGAACGGAAGATACCTTACAACTGTTTATTCAGGACACTCTTTCAAGCAATATTCTTGATACAGTTTTTTATATCCACAGAATTAGTAATACTTTATTAGAGAATGGAACTATTGGTACCATTCTTAACTTTAATGAAAGTGATGAATTGTTTAAAGGTGCGGATATGAGTGCATTAAACTTTATTATTAAAAATCCTCACAATGGAAAAACAGATACGCTAAGTAATCTCCATTGGAATTTTCGAAATATTAAAAATGGATGTCGCCGTCCGGATGGTAGTGAATGCAAACAGATAGTCGATATACGCGTCACGTACAAGAATAAAGAGTATTTGATAACGGATGGCTTTAAACAAAATGATAAGCTATTTCTTAATTAGCGTTTTTATTTTTAATTTATTATTAAAACAACTTCTTGGCTAAGACATACTCTTGTATAATCAAATTGTAGTTAGCTAAACTTTTATAGTCACTTTATTTTGAATTAGTATAATTATATGAGCTGAACATTAGAGTTCAATCATGAATACAACCCAAGCCCTGCTGAGAAGTGGGGCTTTTTATGAATATTATATGCAACAGTATTATATTGCATCCACATATCTCAAATTCATGCAACAACCATACATAAACTGGATAAAACCTATGACCTAAGCCACCGGCATGGCTTTTACCAACTGTATATAACATCTCATAAAAGCGGCGAGTTCTATGGCGCGGTATTTTATTATGTTCATAATAGACAACGAGAGCATGAGTTAGTACCTAAGTTTGAATTTAAAGTACAACAGTTTAGTGATACCACTGAGCAAGGTGCCCTAACGCAGTGTAGGAAATGGATTGACACCAACCTACCTGGGAAATATACGATTACTGAAATTGGCAGTACCGATTTTGCAACATAAATTATAAAACTCTAATCCGTATCATCTAAGGCATTACTGCACATTTGCAATTTTCCGTAATCTGTATTCCCACAGTTGCAAAGACTGCGATGTTGTTAAAAAATGAAAGGCCGACATTCGTTGTATGATAAGAATTGCTGTAGGAATCACTGCTTTAATGTTTTGTATAGGTGCATGCAAAAAAGACCCACCAAGTGGCCCAACATCGGTTCATGGGTTTGTAGTTTCTGGGGTAGATGGAAGCAGAGTGCCGTATGCTGACGTTTGGCTTGTTAAAAGTACCGGAGCAACAGCTTTAAGTGATAAAGTTGTAGGATATAAGCGAGCTAACAGTGAAGCTTATTATAATTTTGATTTCAATGCTGATGCTTTTGATGATTATTTTGTAACGGTGAAAGCAACGCATTATCTTGATAAAGATTTTAGTAATTTTACGTTTGGGAAAAATAATAAGCTGGACTTGCCATTGCGTCCGAAGGGATATGTAAAGCTTAATTTTAAAGATGCCCCCCCATCAGACTATTTAAATAACGTGTTTGTTAATTGTATTCCAAATGTCCCTAGTGCTTTAAGCCGTGACACTGTTTTTTATGGATTCACACACGGAAACATGAATCTAAGAATAATCTGTGGTTTTAATCCTTCAACAAGAGACGACACAATAGTTGACACAACCGTGTTTGTAAAAGCATTAGATACAACCGAATTGGTAATACTATATTGAAATGTAAATTTGGTGTCACGAAATATTCTGCGGGACGGCTGCGCGGATATTTAACATAACGGTGTTATGGGTTTTGGCTGAAAACCCGAAGCACAGCGGAGTCTTCCAGGAAACACCCATAACCCCCCGTTATGTTAATATAGCTTAGGAAAAGGATATTTCAGCCGCGTGTAGTATCCTTAGCATTATTAAGTCGTTGAGCAACTGCCTTATCCAATAAACTCCTTATAAGTTGTTCCATACCGGTATTCCTTATACGTGAAGAAAAAGTCATAGCACCGAGTTTTAAAAATAGCTTGCCAATCAATTCGTCTGCAAAACTACTTGAAATTACAGGGACTCCTTCCCAGTCAATCACTAATGGAAAAGTAGGTTCAGCATTAATAAGATTTAAAATTTTTGTTCTAATTTGATTACCAGAAAACCGCGTGCCAAAACCTGTGGTTTCGTTTCGCATTTTAATAATTAAACAGTCTTTATCTTCCATTTCATATTGCATTTCAATAACGTCATTTGGCGTGTATTCACCTTGTCCAAAATCTAACGCTTCTGATATTGAAAATCTATCATTAACTTTAACTTCTCCACAAACAAGCGTTCCAAAATACCTTTGGCTGGGCCTGCTTATTTTTCTAACAGTATTTTGTTGTTTTATTAATACGCTTCCGGTTCCGCTCATAATTTCAAATGACCCGCCAGATAAAGTTGTGATTTTGAGTGAACCTGCAAGTCCATTACCTTGACCAAATTTCGGATTGCGGGTTACTCCGGCTTTCACAGCCTCTCCAATGGCCTGTAAATCAGTACGTAATGTAGGAATTCCCTCTCTAAGGGAATTTAAAATACCTTTACCAGAATCAACAACGGCAAAGGCAATAGTTTTTTCTTTTGGAAAAGTGGTAGCTTGAACAAATCCTCCAATCTCTGAATTAGAGTGATTGAGCACATTATCCATTATTTCATTAATAGACCATTCTAATCCTGAAATTATATTTCTTGGAAGAGTCATGCTTCGTAAAACTACATCCATAAAATCATCCACAATGTTTGTTTGCTCAATAGCATTCGTAAAATTTCGTGTTACTAAATGTCTATCATGTTGAAATTCTGAAATTCTATATTTATCTGGATTTAAAAAGTGTGCCCAATTAACAGAATGAAATAATTTTCTAGTGTCATAATGGTATGGTAAACGAATATTAACTCTCGTCCCATTTTGCCTTAGCTGTTCTATTGAAGCAATGATAGGTAAAACACCATTTGGGTACGCATATCTCACTTCCCCAAAATCTAAAAATAAACTATCAGAGTTTGTCCTTTTAAATGCAGATAACGCATTGCAAAACTCTTTTACATTGTGAGGCTTCATTTTCCTTGATAACTGAATGGTAAAAGCATTATCTCCTCGATAATTCCATGTTGTAGTTGAACCGTATTCCATATTCTTAGTTATCCAAATTTAAAGAGATAAACCCTTGCCTAAAAGAAAAATTAAGAGACAAGGGTTTGCCATTTTTCGGCGCGACAAAAAACGGCCCTGTTACAGACCGTTTCTCCTGTATCACCTATTAGCGGCTATACATTAATCATAAATGAGGTCAGGCAGTAATTCCGCCTCCACCTTTTCCGGTTCAGGTTCAGGCTGCGGTATATCTTCCACCTGCGCATTGGAAAATAGGTAGGCAATGCCGTAATACTTCATGGCTTCTTCATCTTCCGGGGTGGTAACATCAACGTCCACTTCTTCGGCTTCCTCTGGCTTTACTTCCTTTTTGCCAAGCTCAACAGGCTTAGACCAAAGCAAAAATGCCTTTTCGCCTTTGCGTACCTGCTTGCCTATCTTCTGCCAGCCTTTGTAAGTGTTAAAGGTACGGTGCTTACCGTCCTTGTACATGGTTTCCATAATGGCTGCGTTAATGGTGGGAAAGGTGCCGTCTTCCACAAAGTCTTTCACCTCATTTGAAAGGGCTATTAATGTATCCCGTGCTATATCTATTGGCCGCTTTTTTTGCTGCCCCTTCAGTTCCTGGGTTTTTTCTGCTGTTGTTGTCATAATGATACTTGTTAATGAGTTAAAAGTAGCCCGTCAGATAACGGGCTACCATACTGCTGTTACTTACCGTAGTTCACAATTTTGTCTTCTACCTCTACAATCTTTTGGTCAAAGTGAGCACTCAGAAACTCACAGGTGAGTTTTACCAAATAGGCATGTTTGATTTCATACTGGCTGCCGTTGTTGTCTTTAATGATAATCGCCAGTTTGTCGTAATGGGCGGCCTCAAACTGTTCGGTTTCTTCATCTTCCACGGTAATACGGTTAACCGCGTTTTTGTGGTATTCATACCGCCTACGCATTGAGGTCAAATTGTGCAGGCCATCAAAATACTTTTGCTGCTCCTCAAGCTGGATTTTGCGTTCCAGCTCTGCCTTTTCTGCTTCGGTCAGTTGTTTGGTGGGGTTTGCTTTTACGGCAGTGCCGCTCTTCGGTTGGGTGGTAAAGCCCGCGTTACCGTTCCCGTTGGTTTTTGTCGTCATAAAAATTTTATTTATTTTTTATTATTTGTTTATGCCGTGGAAGGGTTCTCTCACAACAAAAACATTTCCCCCGAAAGGGATAAGCAAAACCCCATCGTGCGGTATGGCGGAATTGACAAGGCTGTAAGTCAAATTATTTTGACAGATAAAAAGAAATTAAATACAAAAAAATTTGAATACACCGAAGGCCCCGGCCTTGACAAGAGGGCTGGTTGAAATTTGCTTAGCCCCTTTCGGGGCGAAAAGAGAAAAAAGAAGAAAGGCCGATTATTGGGTAGTGCGGCAGGTCAAAGGAATAGCCTGGCGTGAGGGCCTGCATTGCGTAGTACAGGCTATTGCTTTGTTATTAAGGTGAGCAAAGTGTATGAGGTTTATTGAGGCACGAAAAAACCGAAGACTGTTTGCACCGATTTTTAACGGAAGCTGTTGAGCATTCACTTACGTATTGCCGTGAAGCGCAGCGGAACGTTGCAATGTGGAGAGGTTGCAGGGGTGAAGGCGAAAGGGCTGGAGTTCCGTCAAGCAATACTGGATAGAAAAAAATACCTTATTTTTTCTTTGTCGGTGGTTTAGGTACTTTTCTACCTTCAGTCAATGGCTTTTTGTCTGATTTACCATTTTTGCTAGTTGAGGTGGATTTTTTTGCCATAATTATTTTTTGTCCTTTGGAGGTTGATTTGGAATTTGTGCAGGTTGCTGAGATTGCGGCTTAGGAATTGTTCGGCCAAGTTTTTCGTAGTCAGTATTTGCTGGCTTTGTTACAACGTCTTTTTGCTTTGTCATTGATTTACATTTATAGAAACAAATATAATAATAAAAGTAATTCCTATAAAAAGAGTGATGATTGTTGATAAGTTAATAACGTCCATTTTCCAATTTCGTTTATCTATCCGCTTATCAATGTCTTCAACCTCACTATCAAGATCTGATATAGAAGCATCGGCATATCTTGCGGAAAGGAAATGGGATATTAAATTTACTAATAATGTTATGCCCAAGAATACCCATCCCAAAACTAATAATCCAACATAAATAGCTTCTTTGAGCTGTACAACTTTTTCCATAAACGTTAGTGTAAGAGCAAGTCCGCCCGCAGATATATAGGTTATATATTTTTCAAAATCATCTTCGCTTTTTTCCTTTGATTCATATATGGCTTTTCTAATTTCCTGTTTAGTTTCGTTATCCATATTTTTTATTTTTAAAATCCTTCTGCAAAAAAATCTTTTAGAGAAATATCCAATCCCTGTAATACTTTCAAAAGGGAGGATAGTTTCAAGTCTTCTCCTCGTTCATATCTGCCATATTGTGCCCTAGGAATGTCATGTTCATAGGCAAATTGTTCATAGTTTGTATATCCCTTCTCAATTCGCAATTGCTTTAAGCGTTTGCCAATATTTTGCAACTGCTTCTTATTCGCTTCATCCAGTGGTCGTTTTGCCATTAAACAAAGTACGTGCGAGGCATTTTTAAACGTTACTACTTTAAAATATGAATTTTAAAGTATCTTTGTATTTTCGATTAAGTGAATCCCATGCTCTCGGCTATATTCCGCAAAACCATTGCACTGCCAACGGCAGGCGGGTACGCTTTTTTCCTCATTGAACACATTTTATACTTCAAAGCTGACAACAAGGACGCGATACTTATCTGTATTGAAACTGATGTCTGTCGGGTATTCAAAAGCCTAAAAGAACTGGAAACGTCCCTTTCATCGTGTGGCTTTCTTCGTATACGGCGCGATGTGCTCCTAAATACTATAAATATTAAAACTGTAAGTAAGGATGGCTCTATTATTTTAACTACTGGCGAAACAGTACACCCTTCCAGGGAGAAAGCAAAAGCCGTTGAGCAATATCTGAAAGACTACTATTACATATAAATACCATTCACTCCCACCTCGATACTGCTTATGTAGTTTTTCATACCGCTCCCGTCTTTTTCATAAATCACCGAAACATGGCAAATAGCTTTGTTTCAAATCAATTACGATTATGAAACAGCTAACCATTATCTCACTCATTGCCGTCCTGTTTACTTCCTGCCTCGGGGTACATCACGGCACCTTTCAGTCATCCGTAGCGCTTTCTGAAAACAATTACAAAATCATTAAACGCAACGTAAGCGGCCAAGCCAGTACGACCATTGTCCTGGGTTTTGGCGGCCTCGGCAAAGATGCACTAGTGGCCCGCGCGAAAGAAAACCTGATTAAAGAACACAGCGTTACTGGCACCCAGCAACTTGCCAATGTGAGCGTGGATTGGAAGATTGTAACCACCCCAGTCTACTTTGTAGTATTCACTCGCACCTGCACGGTTACGGCTGACATTATTGAGTTTACTAAATAACTGATGTATGAATGAAAAAATATTCTCACTTGCGGTATTAATATTAATTGTATCTGTAGGCTGCAACAATAAAGAACTAAGCCGCGCCAAAGCAGCCGAATTGATTGCCAAACATTATGAGTACCCTAATGTAGAAGTAGCCGTATTTAATATGCACAATGGGATTACAACTGCCAATGAGCTGCTTATAAGAGAAGGGTATCTCTCTTCTCATCCTGGGGATTTTCAAATGCAAATCACCAGTGCAGGCAGGCCATATTTGATGCCCAAATGTGCCAGGAACGGACAGTGTTTTGCCACCAATATGAGGAGATTTAAGGAAGTTACCGGCATTAAATATGATAATCAGGACAAAACAAAGGCTACGGTGGAATACACGGTACAACTGTTTAATATTACTCCTTTTGGCAAACAAAGGAACTATGTCGAAGGAGAGATTGTTCCCTACACGGGAACCATTGAGCGATATGATGACGGATGGCGTGTTACCACGCACAGTGAAAGGAATTATAAGGAATCCGATTTCCCAGACGTGGAGGAGTTTTTAGAAAACTAACTTGAAGTTTACTGAGAAAGTAACCTTAATTAGATATAGTACATGGCACTTATGCAGGGATGCATAGGTGTCTTAAATAAAAAAGCTACCTAATAGGTAGCTTAACAAAGATTCATTAGATTTTAGGATTATCAGCATCAGACGGTTTTTCCAGTGTCCACCCTTTTAACAGAGTTTTTTTCATTATTTCATATGCCTCAATCCAGTTGCCATTGAAAAGATGTAATTCTTCAAACATTAGTGCATCGTCTATTGTAGATACGATAAACTGTGCACGTCGGTTTGTTTTCAAGCATATCTGTATTGCTCCTCTCTGTAGTTCCTTGTGGAGGGCTGTAGGGTAAAACCGTCCCACTAATACAATCCCATTCTTTTGCAACCGTTCTTGATCGTCTCGAGAATATATTTCAGAGGTGGTGAGCCAAGGTTTACCGGGCAAAGAACTAAAAGTTCTTATCCATGTCTGAAGATGATCTTCACCGAAAATTTCAAAACTAATTGGTTCCACAACCGGAAGCTGCAATTTCAGTACAGTTTCAATGGATGGAAACGCAGATAGTATTTGTACAAGTCTACTTGTGTCGTCTTTCTGAAGATTTTGTCCAGAAGACAGTTTTTTGAGAATATCACCCAAAAAATTTAAGTCTTTGAATGTAATAGGTATTTGGTTTTCCATAAGATTTTAGCGTTTCCAAAAGGCAAAGCCTATACCCTTTGGAGACACTAAAATCTTGGCTTTGCGGGTAGTGTAATATAAATAGAGTTTATAATCAAATGTTAATAGTCTTTATAAATTAATGTGCCATTTTTAAAAATTAATCTTCTGGGTTTATTAAATAATTGTTTACTCCCTGGCGGTAATGCACTGTAAAAGTCTTTAAAGTAATCAAATAATGTAACTACGATAATTACTTTTCTAAACTCAGCACCAGTGTCCTGGTCGTTTGTATATTCGATTGTATTAAGAACGGTATTTTTTCTATGTGTAATATTTTCCAGAATTACTTTTCCATTGTAAGCTCTTAAAAATGCTAGTTCCTTATTGTTTAATGCATCATTGCTATCTATATAAAATTCTTTGCATCGTATTTTGCCCAACCGGCCGTCGTAACGCAATTTATTCGTGTCTATTTTATAAGCATCTGCTTCCCCTGTAATTACGGCAGCTGTTGTCGCTGACTTACTTAAATTGTCTAATACAAGATTGCAAAACGTAGTTATTGTTTTATCGATATCTTCAGTCCTGTATCTTCCCAGAGGATATTTTTTAAAATCTTTTTTATCCAAAAAAGTTAACTTCATTATTAGCGATGAAGAATCTTGAATATACTCAATATAATTATCTGCATCCCATTCATCTGGATTTTTTGGCAATGCCCTAAATATCTCTTCATAAACTTCTTTCCCTATACTGTCTGCATTAAAAGCCCGTACAAAATTAACTACTTTATTAATAGAATCTTCTCGTGCTTTTAGGATAGCATTAGAGATGCTATCCTTTTTTATCACATCTAACCTGTTAGCTATACGTTTCTCTACATTTGTAATTATATATATATTTACACCCTTTTTTAATAGTTTAACCGTATCAGGCGATTTATTCCACTCATTTAATAACATATTGCATCTGTTTTGGAATATGAGCAAACTGTCTTTTGAAATAAATTCGATCTCATTGAAAAAAGGTATTAAATATAAATACAGAGTACCGTACTGCCTTTTTAAATCATTATAGCCATCCCAATTGATCTTTCCATTTAAATCGCGCAATATCTTACCTGCCCGATAGTTCTTTTCTTTTTCTAGCAACCTTAAGCTTTTGTTAACTCTATATTTATCCCAAATTGATTGAGAATAGGTAGTGCATACCATTCCTGTAAATAGGATAACGAGTAAAAATTTTATATTCATTTTTTACTTTGAAGTTAAAATTTCCGCCTGACACCAAAATTCAATTTTATTTTTATCTGTTATTTTTATGATACTTCCAAACAATCGAATTTTTTCGCCTTCCCTTACATGTTGTATTTCATTGTTAGAATCCCTGCTCTTATACATATTGCAACTTCTTAAAGAGTAATCATGAAAGTTAATAGAGATTTTATTTGTAAGGTCAACTATCTTTTCATTAGCAATAACCTCGCCCATCCATACGTTCTTTAGAGTGTCTAAAGTAGCTAGTTTTATATACCCAATGGTGAAACTTTGTTGCGACGGTTTAGGATCGTTATTTTCTGGGTAAGGCTTGGCAGGTTCTGTTAGCACAATTGGCTTTTTATAATCTTCATCTATTTTAGATGTTTGTTTGTCCGTGGCAGCTTTTTTTTCAACTTGAAAAGAGTCGTTTTTAATAGGAGGAAAATTATCTAATTTATTTAGATTTTGGTTGTTTCTGCCTAAGATAATCGCAATTATGATAATTACTGAACCAACCAACGTCTTTTTATCGGTTGTAACAATATTTGTGATTATTGCTACTATGGCCGTCCATATTTTTTTCTTTAAAACGTTTTTTTTAGGTTTAAGATAAATTGTTACTGCAATGTCTAGTGGTACGTCTCCATGCTTCCAATAAATAAATGATTCAGCTTCACAAATATCACAGTTAGAAGTCACATCCATTCCCGAATCGTATATATTTACATCACCATGTTTCACTCCATCAAATCTCCAACCTCGTTTTATATCATCCCACTGTCTTGCACCCAAGGTAAGATTAATGGTTTCAATATTCTTCTTTTTCTTCACGGCTTAACCTAAATAGCAACAATCAAAGTTACACATTTCTTTCTAAAATCAGAGGCAACTAAAATTAACTCTTATTACTTATTTATGCATAAAATTAGTATTTTAGCTTGTCTTTCAACAAAGCCATTACAATGGAAAACAAAAAAACAGTCGGAATATGGATTAGGGTTTCTACTGAGGACCAAGCTAAAGGAGAATCACCTGAACACCATGAAAAGCGTGCCCGCCTATATGCAGAAGCCAAAGGCTGGGAGGTGAAAGAGGTGTATCACCTTGAAGGTGTGTCAGGCAAATCCGTTAAAGAGCACTACGAAGCCAAACGAATGCTTAAAGATATTGCTGCCGGCAGTATCACAGGTCTTATATTTTCTAAACTTGCCCGTTTAGCCAGGAATACTAAAGAGTTATTGGATTTTGCAGATTTTTTCCGGGAACATAGCGCCGACCTTATATCCCTTCAGGAATCTATAGACACCAGCACGCCCGCCGGGCGGCTTTTTTACACAATGATTGCT
>DASPJL010000144.1:0-3409 GCA_035628645.1 Cytophagales bacterium
GAAATTTTGTGCAAACCTTCAATGCTTTTTTCCAGCTGCTCGTATTTATCCAGCTGAGCTTTAAACACCTCGTAGGTTGCCTTTGTGTCTGCTTCGGCAGAATGTGCGTTCTCCAGTTCGCAGTCGCAGTAAAATTTATAGGCGGCTGCCAGGTTGCGCGGCTCCATAATATGGAAGATGCGCTGCACATCAATAAACTTACGGGTGTCAATTTCAAAATCAATCTCGCAGCGGTAAAATTCCTCTACTAATAATGGAAAATCAAACCGGTTGCTGCTAAAACCTGCAAAATCGCAGCCGTCCAAAAAACGGTTCAGGTCATGGGCCACGTCTTTAAACGATGGCTTGCCCTCTACATCCTTGTCAAAAATATGGTGGATGGCTGAAGACTGCTCCGGTATAGGCATACCGGGATTCAGCAAATGGTGCAGGGTTTCTTCGCTACCGTCAGGATTAATTTTAATCAGGAATATATCAATGATACGGTCAGTGCTTACGCTCATTCCCGTAGCTTCCAGGTCAAAAAATACAAGGGGCCGTTTTAGTGTGAGGTTCATGGTGTACTGTTGGTCTTTGGTCTTTAGCTGTTGGCCTTTGGCTGTTAGCTTTTAGCCCTTAGCTATCGGTCTTTAGTGGGCGAAGATACAATGGAATGTCTGTTTCCTTGATATTTTAGAAATTACTTAACAAGTTTTAAAATATTAAATAAAACATTGGATTTCTTGCTTAAAGAATTAAACTTGTTAATCTATGAATACAACAGGATTATTAACTGCATTTAAAGATCAAATAAGCCAGATTTTATCACTTACCAAGGATGAGCTCAAAAACTTTTTTGATGATGGCTTACATAATTACCTTGAGAAACAAAGAATAAAATTCTTAAGCACAAAAACATTCCTTTTTAGAATTGAAAATGTAAGTTTCTATAACGTATTTTTCCCCGCTCGCTTATTGAGACCTAATGGATTAAAGTCCATAAATTACACAAGCTTAATAAATGTTGATGAACGTTATGTTGATAGATGTGTAATCTCCGGAGAAGCTGGGTCAGGGAAAACAATGCTTATTAAAGCTTTATTTTTAGAATCTATAAAAAACGTTTATAAAATACCCATTCTTATAGAGTTAAGATATATGAATGACTTTGATGGGGGGATAATCAAGTACATAAAAAATATTGTTTTAGATAACAAAATTAAACCAAGTGATAGAATACTAGAAAGGGTGCTAGAAAGAGGAGGTTTCTTATTCCTTTTTGATGGTTATGATGAACTTTATTCCGACAAGGTAAAAAAAATAACGAAAGAAATAAATGATTTTGTAGAGAAATACAGCAAAAATCAGTATATCATCACTACAAGACCTGGCACAAGCGCTTTATACCTGGACAATTTTGAAGTTTATTCAGTTTTAAAACTTGAAAAAAGTGAGATCCGGTTGTTTATTGAAAAACAAGTGAATGTGATTGATGACAAAATGTTAGGTGAGAAAATTATTAATGTTATAAATAAAACTAAAAATACCGACTACGCTGAATACTTGAGCAATCCGCTGCTTCTTTCAATGTTTATTTTTGCCTTTAGAGTAAACCCTCAAATACCTAAAACTAAGTATAAATTTTACTCTAATGTATTTGAAACACTAATTACCCAACATGATAGTATAAACAAAAAAGGAGGATTTCAACACGAAAGAAGAAGCACTTTAAGGAATGAAGATATAGAAAAAGTACTTAAATGGTTATCATTCATAACTTTTCGTAAGGGTAAATATTCATTCCAAATTGATGATTTAAAAGATGTACTTTCTGTTATAAAAGAAAAGATACAAATTGACTTCAGTATTGAGCACCTTATTTATGATCTATCTATATCTATATCTATACTAATACTAGATGGGATTGAATATAGATTCCCACACAGATCCATGCAAGAATATTTTAGTGCCTTATTAATTAGGGGATTTGATGATAAAACTAAACAAAAAATTTATAGTTCCTTTTTACAAAGAAAATCTAGGTCCTATGAGAGCCTCCATAATCATTGGCTTCTTTGTAAAGAAATGGATCAACTAGCGTTTTCAAAATTTTTTCTTCAAACACATCTCATTGCTATACTTGAACCTATTAGAAATGCAGATAAAAAATCGACTATACTGGCCTTTTTTGATATATTTAATATAGAATTATCTATGTCATTCGGAACAGCGGATCAAGAACAAGATGATTCAGATGATTTTTTAATTTTTGATGATGACATTGAAATCAAAGATTACAGGCCAATCTTTACATTCCCTAGCGATAAGGGAGATTTCTATTTAGATTTTTTGTTTTTTGCGTGGAAAGTATATTTTGAATATAACTCTAATTACCATCCAATATTTTTTATAATGGAAGAGCTATCTCATGAAAGTATCTTTAAACTCATAAACTTTAAAAAACACATGAATGTTTTTTTGGACGCCGGTTCAGCAAAAATTACTTTGGACAAGAACTATATCCAGACAAATATAAATCACATATTATCCAACGAGCTTGGGAATAACATTTTATTTTTTTATAAAAAAATTGAAGAAATCTATCAAAAAGTAGAACAAGAAATAAGTATTGAAGAAGATAACTTGGATTTTCTTGTTCCCTAGAGATAGCAAGGTTATACCTAACTTTAGAGTTAGTCTACAAGGCTAATATCTAAATCAACGCGAGAAACACTTCGGCGACACCAAAACAAAAAACCCCACTGTTTCCAATGGGGTTAAAAAGTATTTCAATAAGATTGCTTCGCTGCCTTTTATTGAAAGCCGACCATTTTTTAGGATGCCCGCTCGCAATGACGCGAATTGTCAGCAATGACGACGGTCGGCTGTTACTTCACCTCTTCATAATCCACGTCGGTTACGTCTTTGGCATCGCCTGCACCGGCATTGGGATTACCGCCGGGCTGGCCACCTTCTGCACCGGGACCACCCTGCTGTTGCTGGGCGTTGTACATATCCTGGCTGGCTGCCTGCCATGCATCATTCAGTTTTTGCATTGCTGCATCAATAGCGGTGATGTCTTTTGAGGCATGTGCCATTTTCAGTTCTTTCAGGCCGTCTTCAATAGCACCCTTCTTGTCGGCAGGTATTTTGTCGCCGTATTCTTTCAGCTGCTTCTCCGTCTGGAAGGCAAGGCTGTCGGCCTGGTTCAGTTTGTCCACTTCTTCGCGGGCTTTGCGGTCGGCATCGGCGTTAGCTTCAGCTTCGCGCTTCATTTTTGCAATTTCCTCGTCGCTCAGTCCGCTGCTGGCTTCAATACGTATTTTCTGCTCTTTGTTGGTGGCTTTGTCTTTAGCGCTTACGTGCAAAATACCGTTGGCGTCAATATCAAAGGTTACCTCAACCTGCGGCATACCGCGGGGTGCCGGTG
>DASPJL010000145.1:0-12424 GCA_035628645.1 Cytophagales bacterium
GCTATACCAAAATAAGTATAAGATGGTCTTCCTGAACTTGTTTCAGGTGCTATTATTAAAAAAGCACAAGTGGCGAGAGCGTCTTCCTGAACTTGTTTCAGGAACTATTAAATAATTTAGAATTTAACATTTAAAATTTAAAATTCCCTAACCGTGTTTGACATCGACAAATGGAGTGAGATCTGGGCCACGATCAGAAGATATAAGCTTCGAACAGCTTTGACGGCTTTTGGTGTTTTCTGGGGTATTTTCATGTTAATCATTTTGTTGGGTGCCGGTAAAGGTTTCGAAAATGGTGTTGTCGGAAGCTTCGATATTGCGAAAAACTCTGTGTTCATTTGGTCTCAAAGAACAAGCATCCCCTACAAAGGAAATAAAATCGGAAGATGGATTCAGCTTACAAATGACGATGTCCGCGCAATTAGAGAGAAAATACCTGAAGTGAAAGTACTGGCACCACGCAATCAGTTGGATGGAGATTTTAAAGTTTCAAGAAAAAACAAGAACTCTTCCTTTAATGTATATGGCGATTACCCTGATTTCCTGGAGGTAAAACCAACCATTGTAACTTCGGGTAGATTTCTTAATTACATTGACATCAAGGAGAAAAGAAAAGTCGCCATTATCGGAGAGCGGGTTAAAGAGTTGTTGTTCGAAAAAGAGGAAGATCCCATCGGAGAATACATTAAGATAAAAGGCGTTTTTTTCAAAGTGGTTGGCACTTTTAAAGGTCGTGGACAGGGCGAAGATATAAAAGAGGATGCACAAACCATTTTCATCCCAAGTACTGCCCTTCAGCAAACATTCAACATGGTAAACAAGGTAGGCTTTTTTGCCTGTGTACCAACAGACGGAACACCTTCACATGTAATTGAAAAAAAAATAAAGCTGCTTTTGGCGGAAATGCACAATGTTTCTCCAAAAGACGAAAGGGCCTTCGGATCGGCGAATGTCGAAGAGGAATTTAAAAAAGTTCAAGGTTTGTTCCTGGGCATCGGAGGATTTAGCTGGCTGGTAAGTATTGGTACCGTATTGGCAGGAATTATCGGGGTCAGCAATATTATGCTGATTGTAGTCAAAGAAAGAACAAAGGAAATTGGCACAAGAAAAGCTTTAGGTGCCACACCTTGGTCCATTGTCAGTCTTATTTTGCAAGAGTCTATTGTAATTACAGCTTTTGCCGGATTTATAGGACTTTCTTTAGGAACAGCCTTGGTTGAAACTGCCAATTATTTTCTGGAAAAATATCAGGCAGGAGGAGCGTTTTTTGCAAACCCTGAGGTAAATCTTCAGGTTGCAGTTTCTGCTTTCATCTTAATGATACTTTCCGGGGCATTTGCAGGAATAATACCCGCTACAAAAGCCGCAAGGATTAACCCGGTAGAGGCATTAAAAGACGAATAAACATTATTAAAAAATATTTTTTAATCAGAATCATAGAATTAACTCTAAAAAATAGAATAAAAATTAAACACATGAAAAAGGTTTTTCTTACCCTCTTTATCTTAATTATTGTTGGACTCACGGGCTGGCTTGGCTATTATTTTTATAAAAAATCCAACACTGATCCAATAGTTTATAAAACAGAATCACCTTTTGTCACTACCATTATAAAAAAAACTGTTGCGGTTGGTTCTATCGTTCCCAGAAAAGAAGTTCAGATCAAATCACAAGTATCCGGAATTATCGAAGAACTGCACGTAGAGGCAGGAGAAATTGTAAAAAAGGGTCAGCTGATTGCCAAAGTAAAAATTGTTCCTAACCTGGTTAGTGTAAACAATGCAGAAACTACCCTCCAAACCGCTAAAATCAACCTTGAACAGGCCAAAAGGGAATTTGACAGAAACAAGTCTCTGTTCGAACAAAAAGTAATTTCAGAACAAGAATATAACCGGTTGGTACTTGATTACAACTTAAAAAAGGAGGCACTTCAATCTGCTGAAAGCAACCTGGAGTTGGTTAAAGAAGGCGCTTCCAAGAAAGCCGGCCAGGTTTCAAATCTTGTTTATTCTACTGTTGACGGGATGGTGCTGGATGTTCCGGTAAAAGTCGGTGCATCCGTAATTGAAAGAAATACTTTTAATGAAGGTACCACCATTGCTTCCGTTGCAGACATGAAAAGTCTGATTTTTGAAGGAAAGATTGACGAATCAGAGGTTGGAAAAATCAAGGAAGGCATGGACCTGAACCTTACCATCGGAGCCATTGAAGGAAAGGTATTTAAAGCAAAACTTGAGCATATTGCCCCTAAAGGCGTTACTGAAGAAGGCGCGATAAAATTTACAATAAAAGCCCAGGTAATCCTGAATGATAAGGATTTTATTCGTGCGGGCTACAGCGCAAATGCGGACATCGTGCTGGACCAGAAAGACAGTGTTCTGGCAATAAAAGAAAGCTTGCTTCAGTTCGAAAAAGAAAAACCTTTTATAGAAGTAGAAACCGCACCGAATGTATTTGAAAAACGGAAAATAGAAACCGGTATTTCAGATGGAATTAACATTGAGATTGTTAACGGAGTCAAGAAAGGGGAAAAAATAAAGGTCGCTTCTTAAAGGCACCTTATTAGGAAGAGGGCAATTCGTGATTAATTAATCTGTAGGTTGATTTGAAAAAGTCTGAAAGCGATAGTTAAGCTGGTTAAACTATTTCTCAGAATGCAATCCAATCTTATTTCCTTCCGTATCGATGAACTGGGCAAAAAAGCCATATTCGGGAGTAATAGGTGATTTAGGAACTAAAATTTTACCACCCGCTTTTTCTACTCTTTTTAGAATAACTGTCAAATCCGGATTTCCATTCAGATAGATCAATGTCCCTGTTGTAGAAGGTACACAATCTGCTCCTTTGGAAATACTCCCTGTTGGCTTTCCCTGATAGAAAGGAAAATAAGCCATTTGATATCCCGGAATTTCTTCGGTTTCCATTTTAATGTCCAGGATAGTTTCATAAAACTTTTTAGCTCTTTCAAAGTCAGTTACCGCGACTTCAAACCAATTAAGAATATGGTCTTCCATAGTTTTTTATTTTTTAGGTTGATGAATTGAAATTAAAAAATCAAGTCCTACTCATCAAGGTTTTTTTTTTATGATTTTGGGAATTATTTTACACCAAGGTCTGTGTCCATAGCCGTCAACCTAAGAGGTTTTGTAAGTCCCAGAGAAACATATATCGGTAGACCTATTATGTTATAGGGCTTTTTAGTGCCGTAGGTACGGAATAATATTTGGTACCTACGGCACCCTTTCTGCTACAAATTTTGTTTCTATCAATGTTTCGCCCCAACCTGGCCTTATATGGACGGCTATGGTGAGACCTTGAAGTAAAAAAAGGTGGGTCAAAATACACTAGGTCAACTTGAGCGCTTTCAATTAATTTGAGCTCCTCTAAGCAGTTTCCATGAATAATCTTATGGTCTCCATTTACTCTGTTGTAGGCTTGTTTCATTGTCCACTAGCTGCATATTTTATATTCAAAATAAATCCCTGTTCAACTTTTTGTCCTCGTTGTTCAGCAGCGGTCCAATGCGGCATTGCTTCAACTAATCTTTTTAGCTCTGTCTGAACCTCTAAAGGAATATCTTCTGTCAGAAAAATAATTTTGTCAGGTTTCCCACTAGGTAAAATTGTGAATTGGACATAGACTTGACCACTCAAGTTTTCATCCAATACTCTTTTTGGATATTGGAAATTGGACGCTACATAGGCATAGAGATTGTTTTCTCCTTGATAGAAACTAGCAGGGCTTTCAACTGTAACAAATAGCTCGTCGACTTCTTCTTCAGGTAAGTCATTAAGATCCTCTTTTGGCTTAGGTCGTTCATTGTACTCTTTAGGTCCAGTGTATTCACCAAGCCCTACATTCATTTGCGGTAATAGAGTGTATGCCTTTTCTAATTCAATAATTGATTCACTTTTTGGATCAAGTTTTACCTGATTGTTTTTATAACCAAGATATGAAATAACAGCAACTGACTTTTTATATTTTTTATCGAATGAAAAAGAACCCTGATCGTCTGTCATGGTTCCATTTGTCGTTCCTAGAATAATAACATTTGCACCTTTTAAGGGGTGTTGAGTGGCTTTATCAACCACTTTTCCGGTTATTTGTCCGTATGCAGATATGCAGATGAAGAATATTGAAATCGATAATGTTTTCATTTGATAAATTTTAATAAGCCCAACTTCTTTATAGACGCAATTGTTTCCATTTCATTTTCCCAAGGTATTTATTAAAAAAGTTAAATACAAGACAAGAATTAAGGGGTCAATATTATGTCTTTTTTAAGCGCTCCAGGATAGAGAACCTATTATTGCCGCAAAACGAACGCCTACCATATTTAGCAGAATATATTGTAGGCTTACATTTGTCCAGTTACAGCACCATTGAAAGAAATTGTGGTCCGAGTTGCAAACCCGAATCAGCTTTTTTTATTTGTCGATCTTTCGGGCCTTTAATTATTGATATTCTGCTCGCTCCAACAAGGGGAATGAAGCATAACATTTTGGGTTGATATCGGTGCCGTTTTATTGCTCTGCCTTATAACTATTGCACCAAAGTAGGCATGGCCATATTGACCGCCGCTTACCGGAAATGATAACTGTCCGAGCTCACTTCCACCTTCGTAACCGGTATAATTATATACTTTAAAAGAGAAATCCCTTGTCACGCAAATAACAAGGGATTTCTATTATCTCATATTCTCTTAAAAACTCAGAAGTGGATCTAAGAATGAAACATGGCTTCTAATGTGCTTCGGTTACAGTATTTGAAACCGATTTTTAATCAACTTTTTAATTCTTACTAATTACTTTTCCAACGCCTGATATCTCCTGGTCAATTTCAGGATTGCCCTTGTAGTACACTTTGCCGACTCCTGAAATTTTAACTTGTAAATGGTCCACGACAAACACACTGCAATCGCTCTTTCCGCTTATCCTGATATCTGCATTCTTAGTTTGCAGACCCATTAAATTTACGTCTCCTGAACCCGAAACACGAATGGACAATTGCTCTGCTTCTCCTCTAAGTCCGATATCTCCGGCGCCACTCATCTCAATATTCAAATTATCAAAAATAAATTCGGACGAACTTTCAATTTTTCCTGCCCCGGATAATCGAAGATCGTTAAAAGATTTACAATAAATGTACAATTTGGGCTTGGAACGGGCATTAAAACAGTCAGCACCGATATATAAGGTTTCGTTTCTCACATTGACTCTGAATCGGTCAATAACATTGGCTTGGGCGTGGATTTCAAGCTTATGTTCATTGCTTTTGATAATTTCTACCTCTCCCCAGGAGCTGATATCAATTCCATTAAATTCACCTAAAGTATAAGTTTCTGAGACCGTTCTCCCCTCGCCTCTTTCACAATGAGGATTTCCGCAGGAGGACACAAATATTACTGTTGCAATTAATAGGATAATTTGAGTTTTCATTTTTATGTTGAGTTTTTTATCTTTTTTCTAATGCAAGACAATTGAAGTGTCTTTTACCCCTATTAGGATTAAAAAAAATTGTGTGTTCCAGAAATTATAACAAAAGATATCCCATCCTTCAACAAGGGATATCTTTTTATGCCTTCTATGCTTAAAAATCGATTCGATAAGACAACACGGGAATTAAACCGGCATTGTAATAGTTTTTAATTTTATTCTCATCCTTGTCATAATACTGACCGGCAATATTTTCCCGGTTAATTGCATTCTGAAGATCGAGAGAAAGCATATGACTGGTCCTCTTTCTGTTGATTTGATAGCTAACTCTTAAATCCGGTCTGAAATAATCCTTAGCCTTTTCCTCATAAGCCCTGGATTCATCTACCTTGGTTTCGTCTTCTTCCTGCGATTTCTCCAGATCAATTGCTGTATATCTTAATCCGCCCAAATAAACCAGGCGCGCATTTATCCCAAAAATGTTGTTCTTTCCATTTCTTCCAACTTTAAACTCTTTACCGATCAAGAAGTTGGAAGCATAATTTCCGTTAAACCTGGTATTTCTTTCAATGCCATCTCCTCCTGTATATTTAGATTGATAAAGAGAACCTGTAAGCATGAAGTAAAAACCATTGTTAAGAAAATGCTCAAAGGTAACCTCTACACCATAGTTCTTGCCGGTCCCTTTGTTGGCCAGGGTATCTTCCGGAAAGGAATACTGTTCATTGATAATGGCGTAGTTGCTGTTTGGATTATTTACAATGGGAATATTGAACAGGTGCTGATAATATGTTTCCAGTTTTAAATGCAGGTTGTCACTCAACATTCTGTCATAACCTATCACAAAATGATGAGCTCTGGTAAATCCCAGGTCTTTATTTGGCTGACTTTTTAAACCATTTACACCTTCTACTTCATATAAATAAGTGGTTATCAACTGAGACTGACTGTGGAGCCCATATCCAAGGCTAATTTTTTGGTTATCGGTTAAATCGTATTGAATCCCAACACGTGGTTCTACTACAGCACTGTTGTTCAGTCCAAGGAACATTCCATTTAATCCCGTATTTAAACTCAAGGATTCGGTCATCTTGTACTTCCATTGAGCATAGCCTTGAAGCAAAAGCATATTCCCGCTTCCATTGATATTCCTCACAAATTCGTCCGCATCATTTCTTCTGAATTCCGAGACCTTATAAGAAAGTTCGTTGGCAGAAATCCCTGTTCTCAGTGTATGCCTAGCGTTAAATTTATGGTTTAAAGTAGAAGCCAAAGAAAATTTACCCTGAGACATTTTGTTGTTATACTCTGGAATGGATTGATAACTATCATTAAGTGTATCGTATTGGTTTGTAAGTTGGTTTCCTGAAACGCCCAATACTGTTTTCAGATAGGTTCTGGAGCCAATAAAATAAGTATGCGTCAATCCTATAGCTGCCATGTCTGTGCCGTATTTGGAAGATACCTTATTCTGGAAAGATTCCCATTTTGTAGAATCTTCAAGTGCATCCGATGTTTGATTGCTTTTTCCTCCTATCCCGAATAGTGAAATGGTATGCTTTTGTGAAAGGGGTACATTTATATTAAAAGACAGGTCCTGAAAGGTGGTGATGTAATCTCCGATAACATTTACGCCTAGGGCGCCCAACATCCCCAAAGTCGAGTACCTGTAATTAATAAGATAAGAAGCCTTGCTTTTACTTGAGAACGGACCTTCTGCCGCCAGATCTATTCCCAAAACACCGATTCTTCCGGTAAACTCTCTTTTTTCATTGTTCCCTTTTCTTAAATGCAAATCGAAAACACCAGATAGGGCATTGCCATATTCAGCAGGAAATGCACTGGTCATAAAATCTGAATTGGCCAATAAATTACTGCTCAATACACTGATACCTCCTCCTGAGGAAGCCGCATTGGCAAAGTGATTAGGATTGGGAATATCCAAACCTTCTAGTCTCCATAGTAACCCTGCCGGTGAGTTACCTCTGATGACAATTTCATTTGTTCCATCATCTGAAGATACCACACCTGCAAACGCAGAAACCATTCTTCCCGGGTCATTTACACTGGCAGCATATCTTTGTGTTTCATCCACAGAGAAAGTCCGCGCGCTAACGGTCGCCATATCGTTTATTGGGTTTTCTTTCTCAGTTTCCGGTCTGATAACTACTTCCTCTCCCATAATTATCGATTCCACAATTTCAAGATTCAGAATGAGTTCTTTGCCGGAAGTCACAGAGATCTCATTCAGGATAATGTCTTCATATCCCAAAAAGGACACTTTAAAAGACTGTCGGCCTACCGGTACGTTTGAGAGACGGAACCTTCCATCTGTATCGGTGGTAGTTCCGTTGACAGGGTTACTACCCAAAACCATTACAGTTGCTCCATACATCGGCGCTTTTGAATCTTTGTCGGTTACAGTACCCCGAACCGTTTGGGTAAGCGATTGAGCATTTGAAACCTGCAAGAGCGCAAAAAATGCTATGGCAAAATAAATTAGCTTGTTCATTCCTATTTTTATTTTTGAGTTGATTGTTGAATGTTTCTTATTTTCTGCCGGTATGACTATTAAAAAATATTTTACCCCTATGTGTCACCCTGAATTTTTATAAATAAATTAAATATTCACATAACACATTGTCTGTTAGGGTGCATTTTTTAAGAAAAGCATATTTAAAATTTTGTAACCGCTCGGGATACCTATAAGGTGTTATCAGAAGGTTGATATAAGTTTAAGGAAACTGCTTATAGAAAAAAACAAATAAGTTAATAGCTACAAAAACTTATTCTTCTTCAAAAAATCTTTCTTTGCTCCCTTTTCTATTTTCTGATACTCAGGATCAAACCATAGTTCATGTGGTGCATTTAGAATGGGATAAAATTCAACTTTGTTTCCTGTCTTTCTCATTTCCTCTACAAAATTTCTGGCAGTTTCAATTGGAACAGCCCTGTCGTTTGTGCCATGAAAAATAAGCATAGGCGGCAATCCTTTCTTTATTTGATGAACTGGAGAAATTGCTATTTTCTCTTTTTTTTCCTTTAACAAATAATCAAACCAATTCCATCCGCTTAAGTCAAACACTGCCGAGTTTAATATCAACAAATCCGGTTTTGAACTCATGGATAGTTCTTCGCCAGGTTCGTCCAGCGTATCCAGCATAGCGGCGCATAAAACCAAGTGACCGCCGGCAGAATTTCCCGAAGCAACAATTTTATTAGGGTCTATATTCAGTTCATTTGCATTTGTTCTTAACCACCGGAAAAAAGACTTTGCATCCGAAATTTCTTCAAACGGCAACGCAGCATGTCTTCCGTATGTCCTGTATTCGACAGCTATATTGATAAATCCAAATTCAGATTGACCAAAATGCCATTCGGGTTTGCCCTCACTCCAGCTTCCTCCATGGAAGTAAACCATTGCAGGCCGCTTTTCTCCTGCTTTCAGGTTAGAGGGTTTAAAAATATGTGCATTCAGTGTAAAGCCATTTATATTCTTGTAGGTCTTTACAATATGATCTTTATTCTTTTCTAATGCTTTTGAATAAAGGTCATTGACCGCATCTTTATATTCTTTGTTTTTGGCTACTTCATTAAATCTCTGTATCATGTCTTCCAGGTTTTTCACCCCCTGATTATTGATATGCGAAACCAAATAATGGTACAACCAAAAATCAAGGACTGCCTGGTCTTTAAATTCATCCTGAATAAAAACAAAGGCTGAATTAAGCCATTGATTGTCCATTTTCCTTAACGTCTCATTCCTTTGAAAATCTTGGCGTATTTTCCAGTCGAGCCACTCGTTGCCAAATCTCATATAATTCTTTACGCCCATCAGATTTTCATCATCGAGGTTAATGGCGTTTAAATAATCAATGGTTGACTTTGAAAGAACGGTATCTCTGCCGGTGAAAATAGAATGTTGCTGAAGGTAGGATAAAATTAGCCTGTCAAATCCAAAATTGACTTCATTCTTTAAATCAAAAACAAAGGATTTGTTCAGTTCCTCCTTTCTGGCTTCAAAAGCATTAATGGGCCTTAAATAAAGCTGCTTTAAAGAATCTATGGTTTTAATAAAACTTGTTTCGTCCTTGCTGAAAAGCTTAACCCAGTTATTATTGAAATAATTGTTTACATCCAGATCTGTATATTTTTGGCCGCTCAGTATATAATTGACCTTTGCTGAATTTCCTGTGAATTTCAAACTTCTGTCAAACTGCCTGGCATCAAAAGAAATTTCAAGGCTGTCTTTTGGCGCTAAGAAAATGGAAATCTCATGAATATTGTATTTAACATCGAAATACGCCCTTTTAACAAGACGCATCGAATAAACAAATTCTCCTTTTTCCGAAAGAATCAATGAAGTATCACCTATTGCAATTGAATCGGAGCTGGGGTTTAAAATTTTTCCTGTAATAAGTGTTGGTAATCTATTTTGGCAATAACTTCCAAAACATAGCATTACAAGGGAGAACAGTGGAAGTATTCTCATTATAATCCTTTTATATCCCATTCGTCTTCAATATCATTAAGCTTATCAAATCCTTTTACCCAATCAATAAAAAGAATTCGAAATTCCTCAATTTCATTGCGGAGTAACTCTGTATATTTTTTATCACACAATTTTTCTTCCTTCAGCAAGCTGGTTTGAGCCTGCAATTCACGGGCGGCAAGTTTAATAAGCGTAGCGTTATCATAACGAATGCTATAAAGGTCGCCTGATTCCGCTCCTACAATTTTCACAGGAAGGACATAAGCATTGGCAAGCATTTGTTCCCCCATAAGCAACACATCCTTTTCTTTATCTATAACCTCAGAAAGCGTCTGAACTATTTTTAAAATTTCCTCCGCTTTTTTAAAGACGGGCAAAGAAAAATGTTTTTTAGAATCATTGTCATCATCTGGTTCATCCATATGAATATCGAGTTTTAAATATCTACCTTTTTACAAAACAATGACATCCCTTTTATTTCAATCAAATTAGGGATGTCATCGTTAACATGTTTACTATCCAATTTGGAAATTACAATTCTCTGACCCAGATATTCCTAAAACTTACAGGATTACCGTGGTCTTGTAGAATTAACGGACCATTTCCATGAGCATAGTATTTTGGCAAGGCATCGTATTCGGTTTTTCCCTTGATCTCTGTATTATTCTGAATAAGAACATTATTATGAAGGACGGTTATTCTGGCAGGACTTTCTAATGTGCCATCCTCTTTAAATCTTGGAGCGGTGAAAATAACATCATACGTTTGCCATTCGCCTGGTTTCCTGCACGCATTGACCAACGGAGGATGTTGTTTATAAATACTTCCCGCTTGTCCATTTACATACGTTTTGCTATTATAAGAATCCAACACCTGTAGTTCATACATTCCCTGCAAAAAAATACCACTGTTGCCTCTGCCTTGTCCTTCACTTACCACCTCTTCAGGGGATCGCCATTCAATATGAAGTTGAATATCTCCAAAAGTTCTCTTTGAAGTAATTTCGCCGGTGCCTTTTTGCACTGTCATTGCTCCATCTTTAACCAGCCATTCTGCCTCGCCGTCTTTTCCCTTCCATTCCGAAAGATCTTTTCCATCAAAAAGAACTATCGCATCGGATGGTGGCTTTGTTCCTTCACCGGGAGTAACTACAGGTCTAACGGGTTCCCAAACTTCTGTTGATTCAGGGGATACTTTCTGAGCATTTATATCATAAGACATAACAAGTACAGTCATTACAAGAAGTAATACGGCTTTGGTGTTTTTAAGTAAATTCATAAATGATTTGATTGACGTTTTAAATTTCAAGTTTATAATTTTTCCTAAGTCCAATGTGGATTTTCTTTAAAATAAGGAAGAAATTCATTAGCATATAAATTTTTAAAGCAACAATTTACCCTTTCTGCTCTAAGAATTACTCCTATTGATTGGTGATTAATTTTTTTTAAAATATTTAAATAAAGTTGTAGCGCTTTTCTTTCTTGTATCGAATAGGCTAATGCAGAAGACTCTAAGATATTATATAATAAGTAATCTCTTACTCATAATTAAAACAAAGAAACCGGTCCCTTTACGATCGGTTTCTTTATTTTAATCACTATTGTTTATCAACTCGCTTAGATTTTATTTGGCCTTGCATCACTTCAAGCGCTCCAGCAAGGTATACAAATGGCGCATTCCAGTTGATAGCAATTTCATTGGAAGCATAAGAACAATATTCATCTACATAGGATTCGGACGGTAAAGAATGCGGATAACTGCAACCATCTTGTTTTCCTGAATTCGGGCCGCCAACCAAAAGTCCGGGTACTGGTTCCTTCACCTCATCAGCCTCGGAAGGACGGTGATGAGGGTGTTTTGGGCTTTTGTCGCCAAAACCAGTTACAAAGGAATATCCGGTAGCATTCCTTCCAAGAAGATAATCCAGGTTAGCCAAAGCGTAATTTAAATATTTCGCTTCTGATTTGATTAAATAAGCCTGAATTAAAGCTATACCCTGGTTGGCAGCTACGGCATTACTTCCCCATATAAAATCCTTTTCAGATTTCCCCATTACCGTTGCATAAGGATTATCAGAAACTCCATTAATCAGTTTATTGGAAAAGCTTAATACCAAATATTCAATTTTATCCAGTTCCTTTTTTGACGCTTCAGGAAGTTCTTTCCTGTTTCTTAAAAGAGAATAATATCCTAAAGCCTCTACATTACTCCAGGAGGGCAGAGACATATTCTTATCCATTTCTGACTTTATAGTTGTTAAATAAACATCCTCTTTTGTGGTAGCATAAAGTTCTGCAGCAGCCCAAAAAAGCTCATCTTTTACATTATTATCGCCATAAGTACCGGTGGTGATATCAGGATCGAAGTTTTTATTAATTAAATCCTGATCATAAATAAGGTTAGGATTTTTCTTTGCCCATGCCCAGGCTCTTTTTGATGCGATCAAACAAGAATCTGCCAGTCCGGGAAATTCCTTTGAAAAAGTCTTAAATATTCT
>DASPJL010000146.1:0-86645 GCA_035628645.1 Cytophagales bacterium
CAAACTGCTTTTTTCATGGATCAGGGCGAGACGCTCTTCGGTGATTGTTGTGGCGTAGGAGTGATGTCCGGTTTTAAGTGCTTTGTTTATCTGAGCGGCTTTTGCCCGGCCAATGCCGTTGTCTTCCACTTCAAATAAAATATAATCATCCTGAAGACTGAAAGATATTTTAATCTGGCCCTGTTCGCTTTTGTGCACGATGCCGTGTTCCAGGGAGTTTTCAATAAAAGGCTGAGCAAACATAGGAGGGATACTTACCTCATCCTGGTCAATAAGTGGATCAATTACGATCTGAAAATCAAATTTGTCTGCAAACCGCACCTTTTGTAGTTCAAGGTAAAGCTGAAGGGTTTCTATCTCTTTGCTGAAAGGGATGTATTCCTGTCTAGAGTTTTCAAGAATGAGCCTCATTAACTTTGCAAACTTCCCCAGATAGGAGGCTGCCAACTCAGGCTTTTCTTTATAAATATAATTCTGAATGGAGGTTAAAGAATTAAAGATAAAATGTGGATTCATCTGCGAACGAAGAAGCTTTTGCTCCAGCTCCAGGTTTCGTTGACTATTTTTGAGCGCTTTTTCAGCTTCTGTTTTGGGGATAAACCATTTTAGAAGGGCAAGGTTGGTTACGTTGATGATTTCTATTTTACCGTTTTTGCTCCTTTTCCAAGTGTGTACACAAAATCCAATAGCAATAACAAAAACACCAGCAATAATATAATCTTTTAAGTTTAAATAGCCTTGATTTTTATATAGAATGAAATCTGTTAAATCGATAAACCACAATAGCAAATATGCTACGGTTACTAATAATAGAAGTAAATCAGTTTTTGGAACAAGGATAAGAATTACAGCTGATAGAAGAACATAAGTAATATACATTGAAAAGTCATATACAAAAACTTGCATAGGTTTACTTGCATTTTCATATCCTTTTGGAATTACGGTAGAATCTATAAAGAATTGATGAGCTTCTGTGGCAAAATATGAAATAATAAGAATGAGAATTACAAGCGTCCTTTTATTCTGAAGCAAAGATGTATTTATCATAAAACGGAATTTAAGAGAACTGCCTTTTAATCCTTGAGGATAAAGTATAAAAAAACCTTTCTACTAAAATATTTCTCTCAACAAGAAAAGTCATAATTCCTTTATAATTAGGTTCTCTACCCATCTATCGTTTTTTTCATATTCCAGGTATCAACTGTTTAAGAGCAAAAAGTAGAAAATTTATATTCATGACTTATACTCCTTCTTTCACATATCTAACCTTTTAGCTCATAAGTATTTTAATCACTTTTACTTATAAATTCTTTAAAATTTCTTTCAAATAGTTTAAATCCTTACGCCAACATTATAGGCCAAAGCTTTAAAATCGGGATAATTTAAGAGACGGCTATTTGTAAAAATTTTATTACAAATAGAATTCTTACATGAATTGCTTTTATTTTAAATTATTCAAAAAAAATACTAAATCCTGTAAAATCAAAGACTTTTATTTAGAGTTAAATTTTTACTTGAAATAGTTCTATTGATTACTGACACTATAAAATCCTAGATGCATTTTTAAGAGAGGGTTATTACATTAATCCAATTCCATTTCATTTAATTCCTATTTAAAACTTTGACAGGCGTCATAGAAAAATCTAATTTAAAGGTATAATCAACTTTAACCTTTAAATATTATAATCATGGAAAAGATATCTTTACTTTTATTATTCGCAAAAAAGACTTTAATTGGTACTGCTATTGCTGGAATTTTAGGTTTAGGAGGAGGAGTTAGTTTTTTTGACAATGTAGCAAATGAAGAGCAGAAATCAGATACAATTGAAAAAAGGGGAAGTCTTAATCCAACGCGTACTATGGAACCTCGCAAACACTAGTTTGCAATTTGCTTGAATTAAAGTGTGGGAGCGACAAGGCTCCCTTATTTATTTATACTGTGTGAAAAGAATTAAAGAAAGTTTAAAAAGCAAGAGATTTTTATTAATACTACTATTAGTTGTGACCGACCTAGTGGTAGCGGAGATGCATCATTTTTTTAAAAGTTGGGACTATATTCCAGAAGGATATGAAAACGCGGTAAATCCTATGCAAATTTTTGTATATGATTTATCAATGTACATAACTTATGTTTCATTTTCAATTATTGTTTTCTTGTTAATCAATAAAAAAGACCTAGTTGTTTTTCTTATAGTAGCTGCTAATCTAATCATTCGAGGAATTGACTTGGTAGATTTTATTCTTTATAAGAACCAGAGTTATTTGGATATTAAAGATTATTTAATCACCGCAGCTTTTATAATTGCTATTGTTTACGGAGTTCGCACTTATCGACGAAAAAAAGGGAATACAGAAGAAATAGTCAACGTCACCAACATTGCGCTCCTTAAGATGCTTATCCCAAATAAGGAGTTAACTACTGTCAATAACCTAATTGAAGAAAAAGAAAAGGTAAATACTGAATACAACAATCTCCTCTATCACCTTCAGCATCAGATCAAACAGCCATTTACTTCTCTGGAAGGGCTTATGCAATTGGAAGAGTCTGAAATGAGGCAGCAAATGATTTATAAATGTCTTCAGGATGTAAAGAACTACCTTCATGAGCTTACTAACCTGGATTACATAGCCAACCATTATAAATTGGAGGCTAGGTCATTAAAGTTTAAAAATGTATTAAATGAGGCTAAAAACCGGGTGCCTAATATCGGCAAAATACACCTCCATTATTATGAAAGTAATGTAGAAGGTTTTAGAATGGACGAACTGCTTCTTACAAGCATTTTGGAGAAACTCCTTCAAAATGCGGTTAATTTCAGCAAGGAGTCTACCTTCCAGAAACCTAATGTCTATGTGTATGTGTACACAAATAACCCTTCTGAATTGGTAATTGAGGTAAAAGATGAAGGTATTGGGATAGAAGCGGAACATCAGGACAGGATCTTTGAGATGTTCTATAAGGGAAGTTTAAAGAGCACCGGCGTTGGTTTGGGGTTATATATTGTCAAAAAGACGATTGAAAAGCTAAACGGTAAAATATACGTTGACAGCAAGTTAAATTACGGAACAAGCTTTAAAGTGCTTATCCCTGAAATAAAAGAAGGCAAAAGCCAGGAGTCCAAGGAGCAGACAGCAGCATAAGAGGATCGGGTTTGAGGTAGAAATCAACTTAATTCAACTGAAAACCTTCATTTGGAAAGATCCTGAAACAAGTTCAGGAAGACGCACTCAAACGATATTACTTCAAAATATTTTTTTTGCATTCGTCATTCGAACTCCTCACTTCAATTACTTATTAGCCACCATTCGTCATTCGTACCTCGTCATTACATTCATACTTAAAAGCGTACCAACGCAGAGGCCCAGGTAAACCCGCTTCCAAAGGAGGCCATACATACCAGGCTATTTTCTTTTATTTTACCTTCTTCCCAACTTTCACTCATCGCTATCGGAATGCTTGCTGCCGTGGTATTTCCATATTTGTGAATGTTGCTGACTACTTTGGTTTCATCTAGTCCTAATGTCTGCTGAATGTATTGGGTAATCCTATAATTTGCTTGGTGTGGGATCATTAAGTCTATGTCCTCTTTGTATAAATTGTTTTTTTCAAGCGCCTCCATTATTACTTCAGGAAATCTTGTAACGGCATGTTTAAATACCAGATTACCATTCATGTGACAGCCATGCCCTCCTTTATTTATATATTCATCTGTCAATCTCACTTTCCTGCTGCTTCCCGGATCTTTAATGTATAACTCTTCCGCAAATCTTCCATCCGAATGAAGGTGTGTGGAGAGTATTCCTTTGTTATCTTGTTCCGTTGCCTGAAGCACCACTGCTCCGGCTCCATCTCCAAAGATTACAGAAACGCTGCGGCCTTCATCGCTTAAATCCATGGCAGAGGATTGAATTTCTGCTCCAACCACCAGTATATTTTTATACATGCCGGATTTGATAAATTGGTCACCGACAGACAACGCATAAATAAAACCTGAACAAGCATTTCGGATGTCTAAAGCGCCTATAGTATGGAGTCCAAGTTCTCTTTGAAGAAGCACACCAGAGCCTGGAAAGAAATAATCAGGGGTAATGGTTGCAAAAACAATAAACTCAATATCTGAGACCTGAATACCTGCTCTTTCGATTGCGATTCTCGATGCCTTTGCAGCCATGTTCGCTACTGTATCTGTTTCCGGATTAAAAAACCTTCTTTCTTTTATTCCTGTTCTTTCTACAATCCATGCATCTGAAGTATTCATGATTTTTTCAAGGTCATGGTTCGTTACAATATTTTCAGGAACATAGTGTCCTATTCCTTTTATGATGGCTTTGGGCATTTTTAATTTAATTAGAATGTTATTTATTATTTATAAGATAAGTGCGTGCTAAAACTATAATATTAAAAATTATCTCACCTGTACTTATTTGATTTAAAAATCTTCATTTTTTTACCCATACTTTTATTCGCAATATATTCCTGTTTTGTTCGAATGGTTACTGTAAGTGTTGTACTATTCTATTTATCAGTCATTTACATTTATTTGTGTAAATGGCTTGTTTTCGGACAAGTCATATATTTAAACTAAACAGCAATTTAATGAACCGATTTTCATTTTAGTACTAATGGGCTTCTTAAAATTAGTTTTTTTGAATCCCTTTAACAATTTCATAAGTATTTGTGTTAATATAACACTGTACCAAGCGTGCCATTTGGTAAAAATCGAATTTATAGGTATTATTCAGTTTTAAAGAAGTTAAATAGGTAAAAATGAGTTCAAAGTTAAGGTTTGTAGACCACCAGGGATCAGAATTTTTTTCAACGGTCAAAAGGAGAGTAGACGATTATTTTAAAGAAAACAACCGGTCAAAAAATGCGAATGCTTCGATGATAGGTAAAACTATCTTTTTTATGACTTCCCTTGTCCTTTTTTACGGACTAATACTCAGTAACGCATTCCCGCTTTATCTGATGCTGATATTTGCTATCCTTTTAGGAATGACCAAAGCCTTTATCGGGTTTAATGTATGTCATGATGCAATTCATGGCGCATATTCTTCGAAATCAACAGTTAACAAAGGATTAAGTCTGGTTTTTAATTTTATTGGGGCCAATGCTTATGTTTGGAGTATTACCCACAATGTAGTACATCATACTTATACAAACATACCCGGGCATGATGAGGATATTGAAGTTGCACCCGGTTTACTCAGACTTTCTCCCGAAGAACAGTCAACTAAAATGCAGAAGTACCAGCATTTCTATGCCTTCTTTTTATATAGCCTCGCTTCTTTGTCATGGGTATTCAGAAAGGACTATGTAAAATTCTTTCAAAAGAAGATCGGTAATTATGATAACAGCAAACATCCTAAAAAGGAGTATTTCAATTTGTTCTTTTTTAAAGGGCTCTATTATATCATTTTCATAATAATTCCTTTGATCGTGCTGGATGTTACCTGGTGGCAATTTTTAATAGGGTTTATTTTAATGCATATGGCCGAAGGATTGGTCTTAGGATTGGTCTTTCAATTGGCGCATGTCGTGGAAGGAACAGATTTTCCTTATCCAAATGAAAAAGGAAATATTGAAGAAGCCTGGGCTGTTCATCAAATGAGGACAACGGCGAACTTTGCAAGAAAAAGTAAAATAGCGGAGTTCTTGTGCGGGGGATTAAATATGCAGGTAGAGCATCACCTTTTTCCAAAAATTTGTCACATTCATTATAGAAAGCTTTCAGAAATCGTTAAAGCGACCGCAGAAGAATTTAATGTTCCTTATATTGAGCAGCCTTCTTTTTACTCCGCATTAAAATCCCACTACAAAATTTTAAAACAAATGGGAAGAGATGCGTACTTCCAAACATTGGCAGATGCCAGGGAGAAAGTCAACTCTATCACTACTCAAAAAAGTACTTTAGACCTTAAATAAGGTCTTTTTTTTTATTTATCTGCGAGTATTATTTTACCCTTTTACCTTTATGTTAAAGGAAGTCAGTACTTTTAATAAAATCCTGATCAATTATTTGAATAAAGAATTAATTCAAACTATTTTTGGGCACCTTTTTTTAAAACAAAAGCGACACTATAACACATGGCTGAAGTAATTAAAATGCCTAAAATGAGCGATACTATGACAGAAGGTGTCATAGCGAAATGGCATAAAAAAGTTGGGGATAAAGTTAAATCAGGTGATATTCTTGCCGAGGTAGAAACAGACAAAGCGACAATGGAATTGGAGTCTTATGAAGATGGCACGCTACTTCATATTGGTGTTCAGGAGAAAGACTCGGTTCCTGTTGATTCTGTTTTGGCCATTATAGGCGAAAAAGGAGAAAACATAGATAGCCTTCTTAAGTCCTTGAAAAATGGGAATACATCTTCGGAGGCTACTGCCGCAGAGGAAAAGAAAGAAGAAGCCGCACCACAGCAGGCAAAAAAAGAAGCCGTAGACACTTCTAGTATAAAAGCCACTGTGGTAAGAATGCCGAAGATGAGCGATACTATGACAGACGGTACCATTGTAGCGTGGCATAAAAAAGTCGGCGATAAAGTAAAATCTGGCGATTTGCTGGCCGAAGTAGAAACTGACAAAGCAACCATGGAGTTGGAATCCTATGAAGACGGAACTTTGTTGTATATCGGCGTGAAGGAAGGAGATGCAGTGAAGGTGGACGGCGTTCTTGCCGTAATTGGAGAAAGCGGCGCAAATTATGAGGCATTATTAGATGCTTCTTCAAATGGTGTAGCTTCACCAGCCAAAGAAAAAGAATCGCCGAAAGAAGATACCGCTGTTTCAAAACAAGAAGCAAGTCAGGCTTCCGTTTCTTCTTCGGATGGATCAAGAGTTAAAATTTCCCCTCTGGCTAAGAAACTGGCCCAGGACAAGGGAATAGATATTAAGGCAGTAAAAGGATCAGGTGACAATGGACGGATTGTCAAAAAGGACATTGAAGAGTTCAAACCTTCTGAAAAACCATCTGCTCCGACACAAAAACCTTCTGAAAAAATTTCACTTCCTTCAGTAGTTGGAGAAGAAAGCTTTGAGGAAGTTGCCGTTTCTCAAATGAGGAAAACAATTGCCAAGCGATTGGCAGAAAGCAAATTCGGAGCGCCTCATTTCTATCTTACTATGGAAATTAACATGGATAAGGCAATGGCTTCCAGAGTAAGTATTAATGAAATTTCCCCTGTAAAGGTTTCCTTCAATGATATTGTAATCAAAGCCGTAGCGGTTGCTTTGAGATCAAATCCAAAGGTGAATTCATCCTGGTTGGGAGATAAAATCAGATATAACAAACACATTCATATTGGTGTGGCTGTAGCTGTAGAAGAAGGTTTGCTGGTGCCTGTGGTGAGATTTGCCGACACAAAAACTTTGTCTCACATAGCGGCTGAAGTAAAGGATCTTGGAGCAAAAGCCAAGAACAAACAGCTTACCCCTGCAGATTGGGCTGGAAATACGTTTACCATTTCAAATCTGGGAATGTTTGGAATTGAAGAATTTACCGCCATCATCAATCCTCCGGATGCGTGTATTCTGGCTGTGGGTGGCATAAAACAGACACCAGTTGTTCAGGACGGACAAATTAAAATCGGAAATGTGATGAAGGTAACTCTTTCCTGCGATCATCGTGTAGTTGATGGAGCGATTGGGTCAGCTTTCTTGCAAACCCTCAAGTCATTGCTGGAAGATCCGATTCGATTATTAGTATAAAAATTTTAAAATATAAAAGTCCTGGAAACGGGACTTTGTCTTTTCAATATATGAGTGCACCTATCATTAAATCAACCACTGTATTAGCTATTATTCATAACGGTGAAGCTGCTATCGGAGCTGATGGACAAGCGACCATGGGAAATACCATAGCCAAAAGCAATGTTAAAAAGCTAAGATCCTTACTGGATGGCAAAATTGTTACCGGATTTGCTGGATCCACTGCGGATGCATTTACACTGTTGGAAAGGTTTGAAGATAAACTGAATGTATATAGAGGAAATATGAAAAGGTCCGCCATAGCTTTAGCAAAGGATTGGAGAACAGACAGATACCTTCGAAAGCTTGAGTCTATGCTCATTGCTGCAACCAATGAGGAAGTTTTGATAATCTCCGGTACAGGAGACGTACTTGAACCTGATAACGGAATTGCCGCCATCGGATCGGGAAGTATGTTCGCTCAATCTGCCGCCGTTGCCCTTAAAAAACACGCGCCTCATCTTACCGCAGAAGAAATGGTAAAAGAAGCCATGAACATCGCTGCAGATATTTGTATTTATACCAATCATAACATTATCATTGATAAGCCGGTAAAGGGGGAGTAGATTTTGACTTAAGTTTGGATAGATATTTTGACTAAAAGCACAGGTCCTAAATAATGGTTTAAGCTTAAGTGTCTATCGAAAATCTAAATCTCAATATATTTAACCTCATAGTCCTATTCGGAGGAATACAAGGGATAATTCTTGGGGTACTCGTCCTTCTTTCTAAAAGTTCAAACAAGCAAGCTAGAATTCTTTTTTCTATTTTAATCCTGATTCTGGCTGTTGACGGAATAGATACTTTCTTTACAGATTCTCTCCTGGATAAGTTTTATCCTCAATTATTATATTTCTCGTCCTCGTTTTTTATGGCCTTTGGGCGAAGTGGTATCTCCTTTTAATAAAATACAGATCGACCTCCAGAACAATTTAAAAATAGAGAAGATAATGTATTTTGGAAAAAAACTATCTTTTAGCAGAACGTATAATGCAGTATTTGTAGAATTTACAGATTCTTTAAAAGCCGGTTTGGAAAAAGAGATCCAGGTTTTCTATCATGGTAAACCAAAAGAACCAAATAGAACCATTCCTCAAGACGGAGGCTTTATTTGGGATAAGGACAATATTGGAAACCCATGGATTCAAGTGGTTTGTCAAGGATCTGGGGCAAGTATTTGGTGGCCCAATAAAGATCACCTCTCAGATGAGCCCGACAGCATGAAGATCAGTGTAACTGTGCCTGATGAATTGATGGAGATATCCAATGGCACATTATTAAGAACAACCAAATTGACAGGGAAAAGAATAAAATATGATTGGTATGTTAGCTATCCTATTAATAATTATAATGTGACTTTAAATATCGGAAAATATGTTTCTTTTAACGATTCAATTGGTAAAGAAGGGGATTTTGGAATTAATTATTATGTAATGCCCTATAATTTAACCAATGCTAAAAAATTGTTCACCCAGGTTAAACCATTACTTAGCTGTTATGAAAAATTATATGGAGAATATCCTTTCAAAAAGGATGGACTTGCAATAATTGAAACGCCTTATCCTATGGAACATCAAAGTGCTGTAGCCATAGGAAAAATAACAGATGAAAGAGCCAAAAGCTCAAAAGAATTTCTAAATCTGAATTTTGATGGAAATCTTGTTCATGAGGTTGCTCACGAATGGTGGGGAAACAACGTCAGTTGCAAGGATATGGCAGACATTTGGATTCATGAAGCATTTGCTACCTATTCTGAAGCAATGTTTGTAGAATGTGAGTACGGCTACGAAATATCACAACAATACCTGAATGAATATAAGAATAAGATAAAAGCAAAGTACCCTTTGGTAGGGGTATATAATGTTAATGATTTTTTCTATGAAATCGGAGATAGTTATTCGAAAGGTTCTCTGTTTTTAAATACTTTAAGGCATATTATAGATAATGATTCCTTATGGTTTGAAATTTTGAAGGGGCTTCAAATTCAGTTCCGATATAAAACAATTGATAAGAATGATGTTATCAACTACATAAATAAAAAGTCAAACTTGGACCTAACTCCTGTGTTTGATCAGTATTTAAACTATACTTCTTTACCAGAATTACTAATTAAGCCAATAATGGAAAATGGAGTTCTAAATATTGAATATAAGTGGAATGCTGATGTAAAAGACTTTAATATGCCTGTCAAGGTTTCTTTAAGCAAAGGGAAAACAGGTTTTATTTATCCTACAACGTCGCTTAAGAAAATCGCTTTGGAAAATTTGAATTTTAAGGACTTTGAAGTCGAGGAAGACGAATTTCTAATCAATGTTTTGTTTGAGGAATAAGTAACTCGAAGGAATGATAAGACTTCTTTGATAATCTTTTAACATCTTTTAACTTTTATTCTATCCCTTCAACCAAAGTAATTTCCTTCCTTTGTTCATACTTTTTTAATAATTAAAAGATGAGCATTTTTTTTTCTTTGAGGCTTTGGTTTTTAATGTTTTCTTTGGGTTTTTATTTATCCTGTTACTCCCAATCGACGGATTCCCTTTCTTATAAATCTGACTTTATTATTGGCCAGAATTTCAATATTCTTCTACTATTTTAAATGAAGTGAGGGAAGTATCTATCTCGCTCCCTAATAATTATTATAAATCAGAAGAAACATTTCCTGTTCTTTATATGTTGGATGGTTATTTTAAAATGGCGGCAGGAACGGTGGGTTTCCTATCGGAAGAGGCAGGTCTTATTCCCCCAATGATTGTGGTAACTATTGAAAACACAGACAGAATGAGAGATATGTCGCCTACAAATTCATTAACAAGTTGGGATGGCAAACAATATGACGAGTTTAAAACAAGTGGAGGTGCAGATAACTTTTTGAACTTTATAGGAAAGGAGTTAATGCCTGCAATTAATTTAAAATACCGCACATCAGGGGAAAACACTTTGGTTGGGCATTCACTTTGTGGCCTGACTGTCTTATATGCTTTGCAGAATTATCCGGAGTTATTTAAAAATTATGTAGCCATAGATCCTTCCTATTGGTGGGACGGTGAATTAATCCTCAAAAAAGAAAATATCGAAAAGTTGCGCGATTTGAAGTCTGGAAAGAATTTATATATAAATCTCTCTCAACATCATCCTGATAATTTGCAAGAGGAAAAGGGAGCAAAAAAATTTGTTAAAATTTTAACCGATGAAAAATTCAAGAACCTGAACTGGAATTTCTCGCACCTTAAAAATGAAGCACATCATACGATGCTTTTAAGGTCATTGTATGAAGCAATGGAATTTATTTATAAACCCAAAGATTAGCAAAAGCTTATCGAGTCATAAATCCTTCCTATCTGTCCCATTTATTTTATCAAAATCGGCCTCTTCGCCCATATTGTTTTTATCATTTCTAATTGGGTTTCCTGAATACTCTTCCCCTTCATTTTGTTCATGATAACTGCCTCTCACGTCCTGTGCGGTAGGAGCATCAGGATTTAATTTAGCTGAAGAATAGCCGTAATATTTTAGGAGATCTAAGAAAGCATTTTTATTTGAATGTTTAAAATCAGACGGAGAGATCTGAGGAGCGCTATATAAGATATCCTGATTTATGTTAAGATTAAGGTTTCCTGTATTTGGATTAAATTTCAGGGAATTCCAGGGAATAGCGGTGGTTCCTTTGCTTTCAATGCCACTGCCCAGCCTGATTACCGCAAATAAAACTTGTGAATCTTCTGCATCAGTAAGAAGAGAAGAAACAATTCCACAGTCATTGCCATTGGCATCATAAACTCTGCTGTTGTGTATATTTTTTATTGAAGTTATGGTTTCCATAGTTTTTCAGTTACTTTGATTAAGTGAAGCGGGACGCCGGAAGTGGGAAGTATTCAGCGAATTAGTCCTTCGAGCTTCCTTATGCGCCCAGGTTTTTTAAGCTTTTACCGACATCAACTCCTTTGCCAAATATTCCTTTAAAAAGGTCTCCTTCTTTTTCTACCCTTTTCTTAATGTTTTTTATTGTGAATTGGGAAGGATGGAGGCCAGGTTTAATTTCTTCCCATTTTAAAGGTGTTGAAACCGTAGCTCCCGGCTTAGGTCTCGCGCTATAGGCACAGACTAAAGTTTGGCCCTTCCTGTTTTGCAGATAATCCAGGTAGATCTGTTTTCTCCTGTTTTTCGGACTTCTTTCAAGGCTGGTAAGTTCGGGAAGCTGTTCATTGGCCATTATGGCTATAATGTGAGCAAATTCTTTCGACTGATCGTAGTCATATTTTGCGCCCATGGGAATAAATATATGCATTCCTGTTGCTCCGGAAGTTTTACAATACGCTTCGATTTTTCCCTTATCCAGAATTTCTTTTACGACCTGGGCAGTTTGGATTACCTCTTCGAATGTATTTTCTCCAGGATCAAGGTCTATAACTATATAATCAGGCTTTTCTATGGATTTAAGCCGGGAGTTCCATGGATTTATTTCAATGCACCCCAGGTTATTCATATAAGTTAAAGTCGCCTGATTATTGCAAATCAGGTAGTTGATGTCTTTGTTGTTAGATTCGGAATATAGCGGCTGAGTTTGAAGCCAATCGGGATATTTTCCTTTTGTGTCTTTTTGATAGAAGCTTTCTCCATTTATTCCACTTGGATGTCGGTTCAGGTTTTCAGGCCGGTCTTTTAAGTAGGGTAGGATATAGTCAGACATTTCTAAGTAGTATTCGATGAGATCCTTTTTGGTATATCCTTCGTCTGGCCAATAGATTTTAGTTAGGTTTGAAAGTTTCAATTTTATCCCATCCAACGCTATTTCTCCGCTCACTTCATCTTTCTTGTGTGATTCTATAATTACAGATGCTTTCGATTTTGATTTGTGCTCCTGTGTTTCAGTTTTGGCTTTCGTTTTTTTCTTAAAAGTAGCTTCCGGCTTAAGCGTTTCTTCCGTATTAATCTCCTTTTCCATTACTACTTCCTCAGGAGCTTTGTCTTCTCTTAGTCCCTGGAATATCGGGTGCCGCATACTTCCCTCACTTGTCCATTCACTAAACTGAATCTCGCAAACCAGTGCAGGTTTTACCCAGGTTACCGGCATATTGGTTGGCACCTTTTCCCTAAATGGGGAGATTTTCTGAATTAGAGGTTCTAGCCTTTCATAAATTTCTTGAAGGGATTTGGAATTAAAACCTCCTCCACTATGACCTACATATTTAAATTCTCCATTTTCATAAATTCCTAGAACCAATGCCCCAAATAACTTTCTTGATCCTCTGGGCGCGGTAAATCCAGCAATTACTGCTTCCTGTCGCCGTGTGGTTTTAATTTTTAACCATTCATTACTTCGTTTTCCTATCCGGTATGGGCTGTTTGCATCCTTTGCGATTATTCCTTCCAGGTTACTTTTTTGAGCTTCTTTGAAAAAGTCTTCGCCATTCTCAACCACATGATCACTGTATTTGATATTAGGAAGGTCGGGCAAGAAGGACTGAAGAATTTCTTTTCTTTCTATTAATGGAAGGCTTGTTAAATCATGTCCGTCGATATAAATTAAATCATATACATAGTATTGAATATTGAGGTTAGCATTACCTTTTCTATTTTGGAGCAATTGAAAATTTGGGTACCCTTTTTCATCCAAAGCCACAACTTCCCCGTCAAGGACTGCGTTATGTCCCAGCGCTTTGAGGGACTCTACAACAGAAGGATAATCATCATTGAAAGAAAGTAAGTTGCGGGAGTATAGTTCTACCTTTCCTTCTTCTACCTCAGCTATTGCCCGGTAGCCATCCCATTTAATTTCAAAAATCCAGTCTTTGTTGTCAAAAGGTTTGTCTGTAAGGGTGGCCAGCATGGGTTTAATTTTGTGCGGCATTTTCGATAATTTACCCTCTATTTCTTTAAAATTTTCTTTCTTCTTTTTTAGATCTTTTCTGCTTCGGGCATGTTTTGGAATTTTTGAACCGGGAGAAATAAATTCTTCGCTATCATATTCATCGGTAACAGCAAATTTATCCTTGTGTTTTATCAGGATCCATGAATTATCTTCCTTTCCTTTAAGTTTAACCAGTGCAAATTCACCTTTTAACTTTTTCCCCTTCATTACCACCTTAATGGAACCCTCATGAATTTGTTTTTTCAATACTTTTTCGGTTTCCTTTCTATCTGTTGATTCCAACGCATGATAAGTGCCCTCGTCCCAAATCTCAACGACTCCTGCACCATAGTTTCCTTCTGGTATTTCCCCTTCAAATTTTCTATATTCAAAAGGATGATCTTCCACCATCATGGCCAGTCTTTTATCCTGAGGATTCAAAGAAGGACCTTTGGGGATTGCCCAGCTCTTCAACACACCGTCTACTTCCAGCCTGAAATCATAATGAAGCCGTGTAGCCAAATGTCTTTGAACGACAAATTTCAATTCGCCTTCCTTGCTGGCTTTGGCCGTCTTAGGTTCTGGAGTTTTCTTAAAATTGCGTTTCTCCTTGTATTTCTCTAATTGTTCAGGCATTGTAGAGTAATTAGTCCTCAGTTTGGAATCTTTAGTATCTGTGTAGAAACATTTAATATTCAAAGTTTAACATTCAACATTCCCTCATTATCACATCAGCACATTAACAAATAATCGAATTAACTCGCTTGTTTTGCAGTTTCAAGACTGGCCTTCAATTGAGCCATAAGGTCTTTGGCTTTTGTTGTCGGTACCACCAGCTTTTTGATCTTGGTATCTTTACCTTCTGCTTTGGCTTCAATAATTTTCATTATTTCCTCCTTGTAGGTATCCTTATATTTTGACAGGTCAAACTTTTTGGTCAGTTGGTCAATTAGAGACATTGCAAGATCAAGCTCACCACCTTTTACTTCCTTTTTATCTGGTAGGTCAAGCTTATTGAAATCCCTGATCTCTTCATGAAAGCGAATCCTATTTAATACCATTACTTTTTCCATAGGCTTTACTACCGCCAGTTGTTCTTTATTCCTTAATATAAAAGAAGCCAACCCGACTTTTTTTGATTTTGCTAAAGCTTCCCTTAGCAAAGCATAAGCCCTTTCGCCTGATTTATCCGGCTCCAGGTAATAAGGGCTTTCAAAATATATGCTGTCAATTTCGGTTTCTTTTATAAATTCCAGGATTTCAATAGTTTTTGACTTTTTAGGATAGGCTTTTGCAAAATCTTCATCAGTCAGGATAATGTATTCATCCTCGTATTTGTATCCTTTTACTATATCATTCCAATTGACGACTTTGCCGGTTTTTTCATTTACTCTTTGAAATTTTATATTGGAATGATCATTCTTGTCTAGCATATCTAAGTCTACGCGGGACTCCTCGGTTGCCGAATAGATTTTTACCGGAATGTTTACAAGACCAAATCCGATTGCTCCTGTCCAAATAGCTCTCATATAGAATGAATTATATTTTGTGTCAGATAGATGTTTACGAATGGACGTGAAAGGAGTTTTGGAATGACGGAAGCAATAAATTAGCGATGACATCCCTGAATAAAATTTTATTATAACCATTGAAGGTCCAAAGGGATGCCGTCGCTTTGACACGTTCAGTCAGACAAAAGGAGTTTTTTCAGGTTTTCTTTCTTTCCGAGGTTTTATTTTTTATTTATTAGCCTAAATTTGAAATATTTTTCCCCAAACCTAGCGTTAATGAGTGAGCCGCACCTTAAGAAATTAGAAAAAATCCTTGTAGCCAACAGAGGCGAAATTGCCATCAGAGTTTTAAGAGCTGCATCCGAATTACGGATTAAAACTGTTGCTATTTATACCTATGAAGACCGATATAGCCTCCACAGATATAAAGCCGACGAATCCTACCAAATAGGAAAAGATGATGATCCTTTAAAACCATATCTGAATATTGAAGAGATTATTTCTTTGGCAAAAAGGAATAATGTAGATGCCATTCACCCCGGTTATGGTTTCCTTTCAGAGAATGTAGATTTTTCAAGACGATGCAGGGAGGAAGGTATAATATTTATCGGCCCTGATCCGGAAGTGATGCAAAAGCTTGGAGATAAGGTGACCGCCAAAACCATTGCCGTAAAAGCAAATGTGCCGGTAATACCGGATAGTCATGAAAAGCTGGATACCTACGAAATTACCTTAAAAGAAGCCAAAAGAATCGGGTTTCCTGTAATGATCAAAGCTTCAGCAGGAGGAGGCGGAAGAGGAATGCGTGTGGTGAAAGAGGAAAAAGCACTTGAAAGATCCTATAATGAAGCCAGAAATGAAGCAGGGAAATCATTTGGAGATGATACTGTATTTCTGGAAAAATTTGTAGAAGAACCAAAGCACATTGAAATTCAGATAATGGCCGATAATCATGGGAATATCGTCCATCTGTTTGAAAGGGATTGCTCTGTTCAGCGAAGGTTTCAAAAGGTGGTGGAAATTGCCCCTTCTATTTTAAATGAAACCCTCCGAAGTAAAATTTATGCCTATGCTCTTAAGATTACTAAATCAGTAGACTATAACAATGTAGGGACGGTAGAATTTCTTGTGGATAAAAACGATAATATATACTTTATAGAAGTAAATCCCCGAATTCAGGTTGAGCATACCATTACAGAAGAAATTACAGGAATTGACATTGTTCGGTCTCAGATCTTGATCGCTAAAGGACATCATCTTTCTGATCCTGTAATATTCATTACCAAACAAGAAGATGTAAGAGCAAACGGATTTGCTATCCAATGCAGGATTACCACTGAAGACCCCGGCAATCAGTTTAAACCGGATTATGGTACCATCATCGCTTACAGAAATGCCGGTGGATTTGGAATAAGGCTGGACGAAGGAAGTTCTTACCCAGGGGTAAAAATATCGCCCTTCTTTGACTCGATGCTGGTAAAAGTATCTTCAAAAGGAAGGACTTTAAAGGGAGCAAGTCAACGACTACACAGAGCGCTTAGAGAATTCCGGATCAGAGGAGTGAAGACAAATATCAGGTTTTTAGAAAATGTAATCAGTCATCCCAAATTCCAAAAAGGACTGGCGACAGTTAAATTTATTGAAGAACATCCCGAGCTTTTTGAATTTAAGAAAGAGGCAGACAGCGGAACCAAAGCGCTGACATATATAGCGGATGTGACCATAAACGGGAACCCGCAAGTGAAAGTGCCTAAGAAGGACGTTGTTTTCAGAACGCCTGTTATTCCTGAATTCGATAAATATGGTAATTATCCAAAAGGCTCCAAAGACAAACTGAATGAATTGGGAAGGGACGGACTTATTCAATGGATAAAGGAAAATAAATCCATCCTATACACGGATACTACTTTCAGGGATGCACACCAATCTTTGCTGGCAACACGGGTTCGTACGTTGGATATGATGAAAGTAGCAGAGGGTTTTGCCAAAAATCATCCCCAGGTATTTTCTATGGAGGTTTGGGGCGGCGCCACCTTTGACGTGACCATGCGCTTCCTTCATGAAAGTCCATGGGAAAGACTGCATGCAATCAGGGAAGCAATTCCCAACATATTGTTACAGATGCTCTTCAGAGGATCTAATGGCGTAGGATATACAGCGTATCCAAATAATCTTATTGAGAAATTTATTGAAAAAGCATGGGAGGGAGGAATAGATATTTTCAGGATTTTTGATTCGCTAAACTGGGTAGATGCGATGAAAGCCAGTATTAAGGCGGTAAGAGAGCGAACCGGGGGAATAGCGGAAGCCGCCATTTGTTATACCGGTGAAATTCAAGATCCGAATAATAAAAAATATAATCTGCAATATTATGTGGACCTGGCAAAAAGGCTTGAGGACGAAGGCGCCCACATGCTTTGTATAAAAGACATGGCCGGACTGTTAAAACCTTATGCCGCACAGGAGCTTATTTCTGCTTTAAAAGCTTCATTAAATATCCCGATTCATCTTCATACCCATGATACTTCATCCATTCAGTCTGCTACTTATTTAAAAGCAATTGAAGCGAACGTAGATGTAATTGATGTGGCATTGGGTTCAATGTCAGGGTTGACTTCCCAGCCTAATTTCAATTCCCTTGTGGCAAGCATGAAATATCATGAAAGAAATCAGGAATTTAATCTTGATTCTCTAAATCAGTATTCAAATTATTGGGAAGATGTGAGGGAATTCTATTATCCTTTTGAATCAGGACTTAAAGCCGGGACTGCAGAGGTTTATGATCACGAAATTCCGGGAGGACAATATTCTAATCTACGACCTCAGGCTGAATCTTTGGGGTTAGGAGATAGGTTTGAGCTGGTGAAGAAAAATTATGTATTGGTAAACCAGATGTTTGGGGATATCGTCAAAGTTACCCCATCTTCAAAAGTGGTTGGAGATATGGCCATTTTCATGACCTCATCAAATCTTACTCCCGAGGATATTTATGAAAGAGGAGAAACACTTTCATTTCCGGATTCGGTAGTAGGTTTTTTTAAAGGGGAACTTGGTCAACCCCACGGAGGATTTCCTGAAAAACTTCAAAAGATTATTTTGAAAAATGAAAAACCTTATACTAAGGCCCCTAATGATTATCTTAACGCCATAGATTTTGATAAGGAATTTGCTGACTTTCAAAAGAAGTTTGATAACGTAGACTTCGAGGATTTTCTCTCCTTTAAACTATACCCTAAAGTATTTCAGGAATATTACCAGTTTAAGCAAACCTATGGAAATGTAGATCATATTCCCACTAACGCCTTTTTCTATGGATTAAAGAATAACGAGGAAATCCTGGTTCATCTTGGAAGAGGTAAGACCATCATAATTAAGTTGTTGTTTGTGGGTGATGCAGACGAAAAAGGGTATAGGATTGTCAGTTTCTTGCTAAATGGACAAAACAGGAGACTTAGTATAAAAGACAAAAATCAAACAGTTGTCAAATCGAGCAATGAAAAGGTTTCCTCTGAAAACCATATCGGCGCGGGGCTGCAAGGACGTATTGCTCATATACTGGTTAAAGAAGGAGAGGAGATAAAAGAAAATTCTCCATTATTTATTGTAGAGGCAATGAAAATGGAAAGCACCATCACGGCATCAAAACAAGGAAAGGTAAAATCTATTAAACTCAAGACCGGGGCTATGGTTGAGCAGGATGACCTGGTGGTGGAAATGGAATAATTATTTTTCGTTTTGGATTGGGATTTGTAGGATTTAGGGATGAAAGGGATTGTTATCCACAAAAATTTTTAACAGCACGTCTAACCTTAACAGGTTTTAAAACCTGTTGGGTTTCCTTCATCTCCTATTTTCTAGAAGTCATAGTCTTATCCTCAATGTTCTTTCAAAAAATAGGATAATAGATTTTGGTCAGCCATTTGGACGTATCTGGCTCCACGCCAGGATCTGTAACGTAAACTTCCCAAGGTGATCCCATGACCTTTTTATTATTTGCCTTAATCCATTTTTCTATTTCCTGATGTGCTTTTCCCGTTTGTTCAGAGGGACCGTAAAAATCAGCGACCACCGCTTTTCCTTTATCCATTTTTGACGCCTTTATATTTCCCGCAGTTTGTACAGGTAATTTTTCTACTGGTATTCCCGGTTCCATGTCTACTTCCAGGTCTGAATAAGTATGATAAATTGCAAAAGGAGGGCCCGTTTGTTTGAGATTATTCATACGAATAAAAGTTAAAATTTCAATATAGCTTTGGCCAAGCGTTCTTGATATTTCAGCAGGAGTACTTTTTCTTCTGATGGTTAAAACAGGTGTACTTGCCACGGAGATTGATTCTATTTTTAATGGTTGTGAAAGCGTACCCGCTTTTGATTCTAGTTTAGCAACTTTTTCAAGATTTGCTAATCCATTTTCAAAATCAGGTCCGACCATTTTGTCCATAAAAAGACCAAACCACCTGCCAATTGGATTCAAACCCATGTCTGAGTCCATTGTCCAGGTTACTTTTACACCGTTATCTTGTTCCTGGAAAAAATAAGAGCCTTTACTTTTCCCATTTTCCATAAAATCCATTTCAATAATTATCGTGTCATGGGGAACGCTTTTTAATATGGACAACCTTCCATTGCCCACCTGCTTATGATCACTTGTCCAGGAATAAGACGCACCTTCTCCTGATTGGGGCCCATTGTATTTAATTTTCATATTAGGATCAATAGATAGCCATGGCGACCAATTTCTCCACTTTTTCAGGTTGTTAACCTGGTTGAAAATAACATCAACAGGTGCTTCAATAACTCTTGATCTTTCTACATGAACTTTCGAAGGTAAAAAAAGTGAAATCAACAAAGGTAATCCAATGAATATCAAAAGGATTATTCCTATTATTTTAAAGGTTTTCATTCGTGGATGTGTTTAATTTAAAGGTACTCATGGAACTACCTGACATTTTCATCCCCTATTGCGATGCTTTGCCACATGATGGTTGATGGGTGTTAGGTTTGAGCCAGAGTAGTTAATTTCAAGCTTTAAATAATCATCATAATGATTATTATAAAGCTTGAAAAAATAATTATCACAAAATCAAATTAAGATAATATTCAAATACCCATCAAATTTTTTTAAACCAAAGATAACCAAAAGGTTAATGAGTTTAGTAGGCTTCCTTTCTTACGGAAAACTTGTAAATCGTCTTTTGATCATACTTTTCTCCGGGAGACAAAAGCGTTGAAGGAAAATTAGGATGGTTAGGCGAATCAGGAAAGTGTTGGGTTTCCAGGCAGAAGCCTGCATGTTTGATGTAGATGGTATTGTTTTTCCCGGTTAATGTGCTGTCCAGGAAGTTACCTGAATAAAATTGAATGCCCGGTTGATCTGTAAGCACTTCCAATACCCGGCCGGAATTCGGTTCATAAACACGGGCTGCAAGTGATACATCTCCATTCGATTCATTTAAAACCCAGTTGTGGTCATAACCGCCTTCAACATTTGTTATTCTTTCGCCGATTTTATGTGCAGAAGTGAAATCCATCGGACTGCCTTTTACTTCTCTTAATTCACCGGTAGGAATTAAGTCCTTATCTACAGGTGTGAATTTATTCCCGTAAATAATTAATTCATGTCCCAAGATGTCCGGTGAATTTATGGGATCCAGATTAAAATAACTGTGGTTGGTTAGATTGACATGGGTCTTTTTGTCCGTAGTGGCCGAGTATTTTATTTCAAGTTCGTTGTTGTTCTTCAATAAATAAGTGACCGTAACATTTAAGTTGCCCGGATAGCCTTCTTCCATATCCTTGCTCAAATATTCGAGCTTAACGCCAACTGAGGAAGGGTTTTTAATTTCTTCCGCCTCCCATATTGCTTTATCAAATCCTTTTAGGCCTCCATGAAGATGATTTGGGCCATTATTCGTTGCTAGAGTATATTCTTTGCCATCTATCGAAAATTTACCTTTGGCTATCCTGTTGGCATATCTTCCAACCAAAGCACCGAAATAGGGAATTTCCTGCAAATACCCCTGAAGTGAATCAAAACCCAGCACAACATCATCGGACTTGCCATCTCGGTCGGGGACAAAAAGATGCGTTATTATCCCTCCATAATTTGTAATCCTTACTTCCATTCCGTCTCTGTTTTTCAGGGTGAATAAATACACTTCCCGATCGTGCACTTTTCCAAAAGAGGTTTTAATGATCTCCATTTTTGATTTTTCTTTAGTTGGTTTAGTTAATTGATTTTCCTGTTCCGATTCTTTGGTTTTTGAGCAATTCATAAATAAGAGGCCTCCGATGAAAATTAGAAAAGCCGGGACCAATAATTTTTGAATTTTCCTGTTAACCGGTAGCATCTTATTATAGGTAAAACTTTGTTTATTTTTCAATTATTTTGTAGATCTTGCCGTTGCCATAAGAGCAAACATAAATCTCCCCGCTTTCATCTTCCCCAAAAGAAGAAATGGCTCCTTTTAACCGGGTAATAAGATGATTTTCTGTTTCACCTGTTTCACTGATTTTCAGACGCCAGATATTGCCAGTAGTATAATCCCCGTAAACATACCATCCATTCAGCGTTTTAATAGATTTTCCCCTGTAAACATATCCACCGGTAATAGACCGTCCAGCACCTGACTGCTGGAGGTATTGATAAACCGGAAGCTTTAAGCCTTTTTTGTCGCAGCTCTCCTTTTTAAAGCATTCTCTTCCTTCCATAATATTCCAACCGTAATTTCCACCTTTTTCAATGATATCAATTTCTTCAATGGCGTTTTGTCCTACATCCCCGGCCCATATTTCGCTTGTTTTTTTATCGAAGCTAAACTTCCATACATTCCTCAAGCCATAGGCAAAAATCTCCTCTTTGTAGCCCTCATTGTTTCCTTTGAATGGATTATCCTCCGGAATTGCATAGGTCAGATTTCCTGCCTTTTTATCCACATCAATCCTCATTATTTTACCTAGTAGCGTATTTAAATTTTGTCCATTGCCCATTGGGTCTCCACCACTTCCTCCATCTCCTGCTGAAATGTATAAAAATCCATCAGGGCCGAAAGCTATTTTTCCACCATTATGATTGTCATAAGGTTGTTCATAAGTCAATAGTACCAACTCCGAGCCTGGGTCGGCTTCCTCTTTATTTGTTTTACTAAGCGAAAACCTAGAAATCCTGGTTATCAAATCATTTCCTGTGGTATAATTCACGTAGAAATAACCATTTGTTTTGAATTCAGGATGAAAAGCCAGCCCAAGCAGTCCTTTTTCCCCGCCACTTTCTACCTGTTGAGAAATGTTAAGAAAGTCTTTGGTCTCTTTTACGGATGTTTCATTTTTGAAAACTTTTATTATTCCTTTCTGCTCCAGAACAAATATTCTTTTTGATCCATCCTGGAGTGGTATAAATTCTACCGGATAATCAAATTTTAAATTGGGAAAGGCCTCTTTAATATCCAGTTCCTGACTAAAACATGAGGAAAGGAATACAAAACAACTTAGTGTCAACAATGAAAAATATCTGAATGCAGTTAGCATAATAATGGTTTTTTTTAATTTTAAAACAGAGATACGCTTTTTTAATATTAAAAGGATTATAGAATGTTTTGTTAACAAATTTCTGTTTTCGTAAGCAAATATTAACCGGTAGAATTTAAATAAATTTAGAATATGCTTTTAGGAGTTCATTGTTCTGTTGCAGGTGGGTTTGAAAACGCTTTTATTGAAGCAGAGAGATTAGGAATTAATACCTTTCAGATTTTTAGCCGGAATCAAAGGCAATGGAAATGCAAGTCGATCAGCGAGGAAGAATGCCTGATTTATAACATGGCACGGGCCAATTCAAATGCCAAGCTTACTTTTTCCCATACCTCTTATTTGATAAATCTTGGTAGCGGTAATGAAGAAATATGGAATAAATCAATAGAGGCACTGCAACTGGAAATAGAAAGGTGTACTACCATGGGATTGGCTTATACTGTCCTTCACCCAGGAGCAGCGGGCAGTCAGACTTTGGAGGACGCCATCATCAGAATAGCTGCAGGATTAATAACCGTTTTAGAGAGTACTCCCAAAAGTAACACCATGATTTTATTGGAAATTACTGCAGGACAAGGTTCAAGCGTGGGAGGAAATTTTGAAAATTTGGCCAAAATCAAAAACCTGGTAAATAGTGAAAGAATTGGTTTCTGTTTTGATACCTGTCATGCTTTTGCAGCAGGTTATGAGTTAAGAACCAAAGAAGCTTTTGAGGTTACAATGAATGAATTTGACAAAACTTTGGGAATTGAGAATCTAAAAGTTTTTCATTTAAATGATAGTAAAGGAGCGCTTGGAAGTCATTTGGACAGACATGATCATATAGGCCAGGGAAAGCTGGGCCTTATTCCATTCCAGGAAATCATGAGGAGGTTTCCTGATATTCCGAAAGTACTGGAGACACCCAAAGAAAACGATATGGATGCTGTAAATCTTAAAGTGTTGAGGGAATTAATTTAGCTTGCTTTTTTAAATGAACAGGCTACGCGCCTTGAAACCAATGAAAACATTTCGCTTTAGGAAGTTTTCATCCTCATGCCTCTCGCCCAAAGCTTCAATGGGTTACTTTAGTGAAATGTGCCGTATTATAGGTTGTGCATTATTGCATATTATTCAATCAGCTTGGTAAATAGAAAGATTTAATTCAACGACTTAAGCTAGGCTATATGAAGAAAAATTTTTTAATTGTACTCATCATACTTATATTGTTGATTATCAATTTATTTTCCGCCAATTCTCAAATTATCGCACGGTAAAATCCTTTTGAAAACATATTGATCCAAACCTTTAAGAAATAAATTAAAAGTAGTAATTGCAGTTAAGGGATAGATTAATTATAAAAAAGGGGAAGAAAATTTTTTTTAAAGATAAATTTTATAGAAATTCGCAGCTTGTTAAAAGTTTAGGCAACATCAATAATAGACAAGCAAATCCAGGTTTTAGAGGCAGGGCTGAAGAACCTTATAAAGTAAACGAAAGAATCAGGGCGCTTAAAGTGCGGCTGGTAGGTGAGAATGTAGAGCAAGGAGTCTACGATACAAGGGATGCCATAAGTATAGCCAAGCAACAAGAATTGGACTTAGTGGAAATCTCCCCTAATGCAGATCCTCCTGTTTGCAAAGTAATCGATTATTCTAAGTTTAAATACGAGCAGAAAAAGAAACAAAAGGAGCTTAAATCTAAAGCGCATAAAGTCGTATTAAAAGAGATCAGATTTGGTCCCAACACTGATGATCACGATTTTGAATTTAAATTAAAGCATGCCATTAACTTCTTAAAAGAGGGAGCTAAAGTAAAAGCCTATGTACATTTTGTAGGAAGGACAATTGTGTATAAGGAACGAGGTGAAATACTTTTATTAAGGTTTGCCCAGGCTTTGGAAGAATATGCTAAAGTGGAAGATATGCCCAGGCTTGAGGGAAAAAGGATGTTTCTGATTTTGGCACCTAAAATAGTAGCTAAGAAATAATTACATAATAAATCATATAAAAATGCCCAAAGTTAAAACTAATTCAGGCGCTAAAAAGAGGTTTAGGTTAACCGGTACTGGTAAAATTAAAAGAAAACATGCTTTTAAAAACCATATCTTAACCAAGAAAGCCACTAAAAGAAAGCGTGGTTTAGCCCATGATGCTTTAGTCTCTCCTGCAGATGTAGATAGAGTAAAGCTTATGCTTAACATCTAATGATGTAAAACAGGTTTAATGTTTCACCCGGTTTTTGGTCCTAAGTGTTTGAGAAAACCGCCAAAAATCAAAAAAGAAAAGTAAAATGCCAAGGTCAGTAAACGTAGTAGCTGCAAGAGCTAGAAGAAAAAAGATTCTTAAGTCCGCCAAAGGATATTGGGGAAGAAGAAAAAATGTTTGGACAGTAGCCAAGAATGCTGTTGAAAAAGGTTTGGTTTATGCCTACAGAGATAGGAAAGCCAAGAAAAGAGAATTCAGAAAATTATGGATTCAAAGAATTAATGCAGGAGTTAGAGAACACGGATTATCTTATTCTCAATTCATGGGAAAAGTAAATAAAGCAGGATTAACCCTGAACAGAAAAGTTCTTGCTGATTTAGCAATGAATAATCCTGAAGCCTTTAAAGCAATAGTAAATCAGGTAAAATAGATTTAGCAGACGTGAATAGAAATATTTTAAAAGCCCCTCTTTGGGGCTTTTTTTATAAGTAAACCGCAAGAACAAATAACGTAGAAGTAACTACATAAGCCAGAATATACCCTGGCGGTGAATATAAAAATCTTTTGAGTTTACTTTCACTCATAAAAGGACTACCGGGTACATAGGCTGGTTTTGATGAATGGGCCTGAATATTTACTTCCCCTTTTTGATTTTCTATAGGTTGATTACTCATGACTTTCTTTTTTTTAATCAACGGTATAGAAAACTTGTGGTTTAAGCTGCAGTGATGGGAATAAAACTATTCTTTAATAATGAAATGGGTTAATTGTACATTTTCTGAAATCTTTTCTGGTTGATCCATTTTTTTTTAAATAGTCTGCAAGGCCTTTATAAACCTTTATAAATGAGTACTATTATCTAGGATTTGATTTAATTGTTTGTTTCAGTTTTTTATTAAAGGATTGTTTTATTCATTACTTTACACTAAAATAGTATACAGCAACAGCAGCAAATGTATTCAGACAAAGATTTGATAGCGGGTTTAAAACAGGGCGATGAGCACGTTTTTGACCTTATATTCAAAAAATATTGGAAACTATTGTATAAGCAAGCCTTTTATAAACTTCAATCAAAAGAGCTGGCTGAAGAGATTGTCCAGGATTTATTTCTGAATCTTTGGGAAAAACGTTCTGTTTTAAAGATTAACACCCTTGAAAACTATCTTTTTGTTTCTCTACGTAACCGATGTATTGACCAAATCCGAACGCAAATATCTCATCAAAAACATTGGGATTTCTACAAGAAATATATTCCTAAAAGCATTGAAAACACGCAAGACACAATAGTTTGCAATGACCTGAAAAGAAAACTGGAGGAAGGCCTTCAACTGTTACCTGAAAAATCAAGAAGGGTTTTTCAGTTAAGCCGAATGGAGGGAAAATCCGTTGCTGAAATAGCAAAAACCCTTTCATTGTCCGAAAAAGCCATAGAATACTATATTACCAAATCTTTAAAAACACTTAAAGTCTATTTGAAGGACTTCGTATTGGTAATCTTTGCCTCCTTTTTTATCTAATTCCAAAAATATTTTTTATACAGTTTAGGGAGACATGCCAGTTGCTCGTCTTTAGAGTATGAATCAAAAACTCCACTCAAAAGAAAAATTTGCAAAACTTCTGGAAAAGTATCTGCAAGGGCGGTGTACCCCTGAAGAAGAAAAATGGGTATTGAAATGGTATGAAGCCACAGGCAGAGACCAATCCGTTCAATGGAAAGAAGAAGAAATAGAAGCGATAGAAGCTAGGGCGCACAAAAATCTTCGAACCGAAATTCAAAAAACATACAAAAGAAACAATAGCGGAAAGCAAATTTTCCTTGACAGTTTTAATTGGAGGAAAGCTTCTATAGCAGCATCTTTTATTCTTTTTGTAATATCTATTGCTGTTACTTATCAATTTTTTGCAGAAGGTGAAAGTAATGAAATGAGTAATAACGAAATTCAAATAAACGCTGCTTCTACTTTCACAAATACTACAACGTCTGTTCAAAAGCTAAAACTTGAAGATGGAAGTATAATTACACTGCAGCCCAACAGTTCAATTGCTTATGCAAAGCCGTTTGCCCCAGACAAAAGAGAGATAAGTCTTACGGGAGAGGGGTTTTTCGAGATCAAGCGGGATGAAAGCCGTCCTTTTCTTGTGTATACCGGCAAGGTTGTTACGAAAGTATTGGGCACAAGCTTTACTGTAAGGTCCAATAATAAAAGTAAAGACATAATAGTGGCGGTAAAGAGTGGAAAAGTGTCTGTTTCCAGGCAAAGTGAAAGCTTTTTTGGTTTCAAGAAAACTTTAAAGGATGAAATAATACTTACCCCTAATGAACAAGCCACTTATAAAGAGGAAGAAAATAGTATGAAAGCCTCACTTGTAGATGTTCCTGAAGTAGTGGCCTCACATCAGGCCCTGAAAGTAATGAGATTTGACAATGCTCCCCTTGTAGAGATCTTTAAAGCTTTATCTAAAGCTTATCAGGTTGAAATAGTATATGATGCAAAAAAAATAAGCGAATGTACGTTAACAACTACGCTTAATAATGAAAATCTTTTCGAACGGTTAAATATTATTTGTAAAGCCATCGGCGGTTCTTACGCCATGGAAGGAACAAAAATTATTTTTAACAACACGCGATGTAAATAGATAAATACTTTAACCCTTAACTTAAAAATTCATGAACTTACCTAATAGAAGCTAAAGCCTTAAAAAAGTAAGCCGATAATGTTGCGACCATTACCGGCTATTTGCCACCATCCAAGGGATGGAGTGGCTAGTTTTTGCCATTGTTTAACAAAAAACTTATTAAAAATATGATTAAAAGTAGACGTATCCAAGATGTCTTCATTACAATTATGAAAATTTCGTTAGGACAAGCAATCATTGCTGTTGTATTCGCAATTTCCAGTTTTGGTTTTGAATCAAGCGGCCAGGAGCTGCTTGAAAGGAAGATAACTTTAGTAGCTCAACATAGTGATATCAAAAGTGTATTAATTGATATAGAAAAAAAAGCAGGAATAAAATTCACCTATAGGCCTCAGATTCTGGCAGAAAAGGAAGACCTGACCTTCTCTTTTAATAATGTCAAATTAGCCAAAGTCCTCGATAGTATTCTTCGTCCGGGTATTTCTTATGAGGTTTTTGGGGAGCAAATCATTTTATCCAAAGCCCATTCTAAAAGAAGTTCTATTAAAGAAAGAAATAGTAATTTCTTCAAACTAGCTTTTCATACAATATCAGGGAAAGTTACTTCTGACCAAAATGAAGCCTTGCCGGGAGTAAGTGTAGTATTAAAAGGCACCACAATTGGTACGGTGACCGATGCAAATGGAGAATATAGTATCGAGGTTCCATCCAGTAGCGGCACGCTGGTATTTTCATTTATAGGATATACAAGTGAAGAAGTTGAAATAGATAACAAATCGGTTATCAATGTTTTTTTAATGCCGAGTTTGGAAGCATTATCCGAAATTGTAGTAATTGGTTATGGTCAATCCAAGAAAAGCGATTTAACCGGTTCAGTATCCTCGGTAGCCGTGGACGAAATAAAAAAGATGCCGCTTACTTCTCTTGACCAGTCCTTACAAGGAAGGGCAGCAGGCGTGCAAATAACTCAAAACTCTGCCGCGCCCGGAGGTTCTACCACCATCCGTATAAGAGGAGGCAATTCTATTCAGGGAGACAACGAACCATTATATGTAATTGATGGGATACCATTTAAAAATGACGGCGCTATTGCAAGTGATGGTGCAAGCGGAGCTAACTTCAATGTGCTTAGCACGCTAAATCCCAGTGATATTGAATCTATGACCATCTTAAAAGATGCTTCATCCACAGCAATTTATGGATCAAGGGGTGCGAATGGAGTCGTAATTATTACTACCAAACGTGGAAGAGCCGGAAAATCCACAATAAATTTTGAAACCTACTATGGTGTACAACAGGTAAGGAGAAAATATCCTTTGCTTAATGCATCAGAGTATGCAGCCTTTGTAAATGAAGCAAATACCAATGAAGACAAGGCTCCGGTTTATACGGATGAACAAGTAGCTGCTTTTGGCGAAGGTACTGACTGGCAGGATGAAATTTTTCGTACGGCGCCAATTTCTAATTATCAGTTGACAATAACAGGCGGTGATGATAAAACACAGTATGCTATTTCTGGTGGGTATTTTAAGCAGGTAGGGGTTGTCGTCAACTCTGATTTTGACAGAGCCTCATTCAGAGTAAACCTTGACCGAAAATTGGGGAATAAAATAAAAATAGGAAATAGCCTGAGTGTAAACAGAACAACTACCAATCAATCGAGAACGGATGGATATCTAGGTTCTGCCGGACAAGTAATTAATAATGCCCTGGTTTTTCCTTCAATTTTGAATGTTAAAAATGCAGATGGGACTTATGTTACAACAGATCCAGCTTTGAGTTTTACCGTAGATAATCCTGTGGCATTGGCAAAAGATGGTAAGAATCTCACCAAAGCCTTCCGTGTTTTTGGGAATGTTTTCGGAGAATATCAGATTTTGGATAACCTTTCCTTTAAATCCTCTTTGGGCATTGATGGAATTTTTCAAAAACAAAGTTCTTATTTACCTAAAACAGTAATTAGCGGCGCTTCTCAGGGTGGATTCGGTTCCATTGCCAACAATCAGTCTTTTTCATGGATCAATGAGAATCTTTTAAATTATTCCAAATCTTTCAATGACCTGCATGACTTAAATGTTTTGCTTGGATATACTTTGCAGGAATTCAGGTCTGAATATGATTATGCTGCCGCACGAAATTTTGTTAATGATAATCTAGACTCTGATAATTTAGGTTCGGGATCCGTGCCATTAACACCTTCATCAAATGTACAAACCTGGGGTTTACAATCTTATTTGACAAGGGTAAACTACACATTTAACAATAAGTACTTATTGACGGCTTCTTTTAGAATAGATGGCTCTTCACGATTTGGTAAAAATAATCGCTATGGTTATTTTCCTTCAGCGGCCATAGCCTGGAAAATTAAAGAAGAATCTTTTCTTGCAGACGTTAATTTTCTAAGCGATTTAAAACTGAGAGCATCTTATGGATTGACCGGAAATCAGGATGGCATAGGAAATTATCCGGCTTATTCACTACTTGGAACGCAGAATTATGTTTTTAATAATTCTACATCCACAGGAATAGGCCCTTCTCAAATTGCAAATCCTGATCTATCCTGGGAGTCAACTTCACAATCGGACATTGGTATTGATGGAGGCTTGCTTAATAACCGGATTAGTTTTACCGTAGACGCTTATTATAAAAAGACAAAGGATCTTTTACTAAATGTAACAATTCCTGGTTCATCGGGATTTTCAACCGCATTTAAGAATTCAGGAAGTCTGGAAAATAAAGGTATAGAGATCAGCTTAAATACGAATAACCTTGTTGGCGCTTTCAAATGGTCAACCAGTATGAATTTTGCCTCTAACAAAAGCAAGGTATTGGACCTTGGAGGAGCGGATCAGATTTTTGCCGGAAACGTAGCTAATATCGGGCAAAACCTTAATTCTGGAATCATCAAAGTTGGTGAGCCTTTGGGGTCTTTTTACGGATTTGTAACAGATGGAATCTATCAAACACCGGAGGAAATTACAAATCTGCCGGATGCAAGTGCCAAAAAGCCGGGCGATAGAAAGTACAAAGACCTGAATGGTGACAACAAAATTGATGATAATGACAGAACCATCATTGGAAGAGCGCAACCTAAGTTTATAGGTGGCATTACCAATACGTTTTCATACAAAGGATTTGAACTCTCCGTCTTTTTCCAGGGAGTATATGGAAATGATATCCTTAACGCTAACCGTTTTGAATTGGAGTACTTAAATGGTACAACCAACCAGAGCAGTGATGTATTAAACAGATGGACATCAAACAACAGGAACACAGACATTCCTCGTGCTTCTACTACCAGACCGGCGAACAGGATTTCTACCCGCCAAATTGAAGATGGATCTTATTTAAGGTTGAAGAATGTACAACTTGCCTATACTATTCCTTCAACTTTTATCAATTCCAAATTGATTCAATCTGTAAGGGTTTATGCCACGGCTCAAAACTATCTGACATGGACGTCCTATTCTGGTTTTGATCCTGAAGTAAATCGTTTTGGACAAGACAGCCGATCACAAGGCTTTGATTACGGAGGATATCCTGCCGCCAAAACCATTTTATTTGGAATTAATCTGGGATTATAAAAGACAAAATGAATTTCATTTCTATGAAAAAAGATAAATATGAAATGAGCATGAGCGAAAGCACACCCCAAACGAGGATGAACATCATGCGAATTCCATATGACCATAAAAAAACAATTATATACATATGAAAAGGCTTAATAAAATTTTGTTTGTATTGATTTTCCTTGCTGGATCATCTTGCAATGATATATTGGAAAAAGAACCGGAATCTAATCTATCTCCCTCACAGTTCTACAAAAATGCTGATGATGCCAAAGCTGCGGTCAGCGCAGTGTATGATATAATGCTTTCCGAAGCCATGTATAGCCAGGCCATGTGGATTGTTCTGGATCAATCTACTGACGACGCAGAATGGGGTGGAGGAAGGTCTACCGCTAATCCCCCTAAAAATGATTTGGATAAATATACATTCACTCCTCAGACTGTTACCTTCTATTCCATTTGGACCGCCTGTTATCAGGGGATAAACCGTGCAAATGCAGCCATCGGTCGTATTCCTGGCATTACCATGGAGGAAGGACTAAAGGCCAGATTGGTTGGGGAAGCAAAGTTTATGAGAGGGTTCTATTACTTCACCTTGGTAAGATTATTTGGCGGGGTCCCATTAGTTTTAAAGGAAACTACATCACTAAATAATCTTGAAATTGCACGTTCTTCCGAAGAAGAAGTCTATGTGCAAATAATTCAGGATTTTTCAGATGCGGAAGCGATATTGCCTTTAAAAGGTCTTGATGAAAACGGAAAACCCGTAAGTGTGGATGGAAGAGCAACCAAAGGTTCAGCAACGGCTTTTCTTGCGAAAGTTTACCTCACAAAAGAGGATTGGCCAAATGCTGCTTTAAAAGCCAAAGAAGTAATTGATTCAAATATTTATGGATTGTGGGAGAATTACTCGGATGTCTTTCTAATAGCAAATGAAAATGGGAAAGAATCGATCTTTGATATTCAGGCAATAAGCGGAGGAGCAGGCGAAGGAAGCTACATGCAAGGGTACCAAAGACCAAATTTTGACAGAGTAAATGGTACCACTGGCTTTGGAGATAATCCACCGACCAAAAATCTATATGATACTTATACCGAAAGAAACGATACCCTTAGGCGAAATGCGACACTTAGGTTATTTACAGAAAATACAACCCCGGCTAAACCAGCCAGCGTAACTTTTGGATGTTATGTTTATAAATATACAGATCCTACCGCTACCGGAAATAAAGATGGCGGAAATAACTATCCGTTAATGCGTTATGCGGATGTTCTGCTGATGTATGCGGAAGCATTAAATGAGCAAGGCGCGGGAAATGGGGAAGCTTATAATGCCATTAATGAGGTCCGCAACAGGGCTGGTCTTGCAGATTTAGCTACAGGTCTTACCCAGGATCAATTTAGAGACAGCGTATTATTGGAAAGAAGACTTGAGCTTGCTTTTGAAGGGCATAGAAGGTATGACCTAATCCGTACAAAAAGACTTATTTCTGCAATAAAGGAGCAAAATCCTGATATAAATGTTCAGGAACACCATTATTTATTGCCGATTCCGCAAAGGGAACGAGATGTAAATCCTAAGCTGGAGCAAAATCCAGTATATTAATTCAGATTAAAGGATGAAAAGAAGAAACTTTTTATCAGCCTTTTTTGCCACTTTGCCACTGCTGATCTCCGCAAGGAAATTAGCAGCGGTATCCCCTGGCAGAACTAAGGAACAAGTTGATGTAATTAATGCGGGAATAGGTGGGAATACAACCCTTGATCTGCTTGAAAGGATCGAGAAGGACTGTTTAATTCATAATCCTGATCTCACCATTTTGATGGTAGGAACAAATGACATGAACAGTAGAAAATATATTCCGATAATGCAGTATGAGAAAAACCTTCGGGAAATTATTCGGAAAATTCTAAAAAGCAAAAGTAACATTGTTTTAATGAACCTTTTACCTGTTTATGAACCCTATCTATTTACCCGTCATGACCCTGCCTTTTATAACCCGGAAGGCCATAAAGAACGTTTGGCTCAGATGAACCTTCTGATTGAAAAGATTGCAGGGGAATACCAGCTTTCCTTTCTGGACATTCACCGTGTCTTTGAAAAAATAGGAAACATAGGGCTTGACAAGTCCAGCTTGATTAAAAATATGGAGAATAGTAATGTTGCTGATGGGTTACATCCAACGGATGACGGCTATCGGGTAATTGGATTACTTGTTCATCAGCACCTGAAATATAATAAAATGCCTGCCTCTAAAATTGTCTGTTTTGGCGACAGCATCACTCACGGCGATGGAGGTACTAACGGAAACAGCTATCCTGCTTATTTAAAGAAATTACTTTCATAAAGGATAACCTGCATGTAAAAAGGATTTGCTCCTGATTTCACTCAAGTAAAAATGAGATAACTTTTAAATCGGTTTTAATGATGATAATAAGAACTATAGTACTTTTTTTTGTAAATATACTTTTAACAACTTGCGCTTTCGCACAATATGACCTGGTAATTGTTGGAGGTACCCCGGGAGGGATAATGTCTGCGATTTCAGCAGCAAAAATGGGTAAAACTTCAGTGATTCTTGAACGAACCAGTCATGTGGGTGGACTACCTGCAAATGGTCTCGGCGCCACTGATATTGCTACTCGCGGCGCCACAACCGGTTTGTTTTCTGACTTTATCATCCGGGTAAAAAATTATTATATCAAAAAATATGGAGAGAATTCAAGGCAGGTAAAAGATTGTTCTGACGGCTTTCATTTTGAACCATCTGTAGCAGAAATGGTTTTGGAAGAAATGCTTGCGGAGCACAAAGATAAAATCACTGTTTTGAAAATGAGGCAATTTGATGTGGAGGATAAAAACATTGTTATGAGGAATGATCGCATAGAAAAGATTTATATTCTCAACCGGGAGTCAAAGAAAATGGAGGAGTATAGCGGGAAAATTTTTGTAGATGCAACCTATGAGGGTGATTTGGGAGCAGCGGCAAAAGTGCCTTTCCGGGTTGGAAGAGAAGGCTCGGCGGAATTTAATGAAATAGGTGCGGGAAGAGTGTACAAGTATTGGCGAGGACCGGAAGCCGAAAACACTACTAATCAGGCAGATAATGCCGTTCAATCTTATAATTACAGGCTCTGTTTAACCAACAATCCGGCGAATAGGGTAGAAGTAAAGAAGCCGCTAAAGTATAACCGGGAAGAATATGTTTCTTTAATTGAAGATGTCTGGACGGGTCGTCATACCGGAGCTCAAATGCAGAATGTAACCGAGGAGATGTTGGAGGCAAACAGGAAAAATATTAAAAAAGGTAACCCTACCAATATACCTGGAGATGTGTGGGGGATTGCAAAAATTACCAATATGGTGCCCTTGCCTAATGAAAAAACCGATGCCAATAATCAACATATGGCTTTTATTTCTACAGATTTACCTGAAGAAAACTGGCCATGGCCTACCTCAGGATGGGAATGGAGAGACGCCTTTTCAGTGAGGTTGCAGGAGTATATACAGGGACTTGTCTGGTTTGCGCAGAATGACGCAACTTTGCCCGAGCATTTTAGAAAAGCGGCAAAAGAATGGGGATTTGCAAAGGACGAGTATACGGATAATGGCAATTTCCCGAGACAAGTATATGTTCGCGAAGGGAGAAGATTTGAAGGACTTTACTTCTTTACAACCAAAGATGCTACAGAAGTGGCTCCAGGGAAACGTCCTCCATTGCATGCTTCAAGTGTTACCGCAAGCCATTATGCCTTTGATTCTCATGGAGTAAGAAAGCGTGAACCCAATAAAGTTCACCTTGATGGGTTTTTAAGTTATCCTTCTCAAGTTTACACTGTTCCCTACGGAGTAATGGTACCAAAGACTGTAGATAATTTGCTTCTTCCTGTTCCTGTTTCCGGGAGTCATATCGGTTTTTCCACTTTGCGTATGGAGCCTTGTTGGATGGCATTAGGACAAGCATGTGGTATATCCGCATCGTTAGCAATTGATAATCATCAAAAAGTAAAAAACATTGATTTACAGGACTTACAAACTAAACTGGTGGATCAAAATGCGACCTTAATGTATTTTGAGGATATCACAGCAACCGATGCTGATTTTAAAATGGTACAAATAATGGGGCTTAAAGGCTACCTTCCTGACTGGAAAGCAAGACTTGACGATGCTATAGATCAGGAAACAGGTTTAGCCTGGGAAAAATTATCAGGAAGAAAGCTGACTTATGAAGTAGGGAAGACCACAAGAAGAGACTTATTAACAGTCGTCTACAACAGCATAACTTCTACTCCATAACAATCCATTCAAAAGGGTAAAGTCTTTCAGATTTTATCCTTTTTATATTCACCACTATTTTCTTTTAACTACGAATCATCATGAGTCGGTGGTGATTTTATATAATTTTTAAAAAATTAATCCTTCCTTAAAATGAGAATGAATGAAAATATTCAAGAAACAGAAACTTCTATTCCGAAACCGGATCTGGACAGCAAAATAAACAAAAGCGAAAGAAAAAAATCTCCGTGGAGGCAAGTGTTGCAGGCGCCTGTTATTATTGCCGCGTTAGGTTATTTTGTAGATATTTATGATCTTTTGCTGTTTAGTATTGTTCGTATTCCTAGTTTAAAAGCTCTTGGTTTATCCGGAGATCAATTATTGAAGGAAGGTATTTTTCTTATAAATGTGCAAATGGCCGGACTATTTGTCGGTGGAATTTTATGGGGCGTTTTAGGAGATAAAAAAGGAAGATTGTCTGTCCTGTTCGGGTCTATTTTATTGTATTCACTTGCCAATATTGCCAATGGCTTTGTTACCAGCGTGCCGCAATATGCTGTCCTTAGATTTATAGCAGGCGTAGGACTTGCAGGAGAATTAGGTGCCGGCATTACCCTGGTTGCTGAAATACTACCAAAACATATTCGTGGATATGGAACAACTTTAGTGGCAGCAGTTGGTCTTTTTGGAGCTGTCCTGGCTTATTTTGTAGCTGAATATACCAACTGGATGGTCGCCTACTGGATTGGTGGAGGCATGGGACTTTCACTGTTATTGCTCCGATACACCGTTGCTGAATCAGGAATGTTTGATCAGATAAAACATACGAAAGTAGATAGAGGAAATTTCTTTTTGCTCTTTTCAAAGATGCACCTTTTCCTCAATTACTTACGATGCATTTTTATTGGATTGCCCATATGGTTTGTAATTGGTATTTTAATTACATTTTCACCTGAATTTGCTACCAGTTTAAATATGACTGACCCTGTTGATGCAGGAAAAGCAGTAATGTTCTGTTATATCGGATTGTCCTTGGGCGACTTAAGCAGTGGCACCATTAGCCAGTTTCTAAAAAGCAGGAGAAAAGTGGTTCTAATTTTTATTCTGATTACTGCTATAGCTGTTGCATTATATCTCACCATTTCAAAGTTATCGGTTCCGGTTTTTTATGGAACATGCTTCCTGCTTGGCTTTTCAATTGGTTATTGGGCCTTGTTTGTTACCATTGCAGCCGAGCAGTTTGGCACGAACATTCGGGCAACGGTAGCTACTACAGTTCCGAATTTTGTAAGGGGAACTGTATTGCCGCTTACTTTTGTTTTTGAAATTCTTCGTGTTAACTTAGACATGGTAAAAAGTGCATGGATTGTTGGTTTAATTTCCATTACAATTGCTCTGTTGGCTTTATGGAAGATGAAAGAAACGTTTGGGAAAGACCTTGATTTTACAGATTAACTTTATGGTTTTTCCTAAAATTAAATCGCAGTATGAAAGGGGGGTAATGGAGCAATTCTTTGTATCTAAAAATGACGGGTATTCTGAGAAATTAATAAGAGGTTTTTATAACGTATTGATAAATAAAAATGCAAAGACGATCAGCCATCAAAAATTTGATGATTATAGCAGGAGGGATAGCCATTTTACCTTCTTGCGCTAAGGATAAAGAAAAAGGGAAGGCCTCCATACAACTAAATAACCTTAATATTGATGCAGAGCAGGAAAAATTGCTTGCAGAAGTCTCTGAAGCTTTTATCCCTACAACTGACACACCTGGTGCGAAAGCATTAAACCTTCACCTTTTTGTTTTGAAAATGGTAGATGATTGTCACGATAAAACTGACCAGGAGGGTTTTGTGGCGGGGTTAAGTGAACTTGAAAAGCTGTCTGAAAAACGTTTTGATAAATCTTTTGTGAATTGCTCCGTTAAAGAGCGCGGGGAAATTTTGAAGGATATCGAAAATAGCAAGAATCCTTCAGGTAAGGTATTCCAATTCTATAAAATCGCGAAAGACAGAACCATTCAGGGGTATTTGAATTCAAAATACGTGATGACAGAGTTGATTCCATATGAATTGGTACCCGGCAGGTACAATGGTTATTTCCCAGTAAAAAAATCTTAAGCAAGAATGATGTCGAATCTAAATATAGATAGTGTTAAACAACGCACCTTTGATGCAATTGTAATTGGTTCAGGAATAAGTGGTGGATGGGCAGCCAAGGAACTTACAGAAAAAGGATTGAAAACCCTGGTGTTGGAGCGGGGAAGAGATGTAAAACATGTTGTAGATTATCCGACAACCAATATGTATCCTTATGAATTTGAACACCGGGGAGAATTGCCCATAGATGTTCAAAAGGCAAATCCGGTAGCCAATCGTTGTTATGCATTTAAAGAAGACTCCGCACATTTTTTTGTAAAAGATGCAGAACATCCTTATATCCAGGAAAATCCTTTTGACTGGATCCGAGGCTATCAGGTAGGAGGAAAATCATTGTTATGGGCAAGGCAAACCCAGCGTTGGAGTGATTTTGATTTTGAAGGCCCGGCAAGAGACGGATTTGCTGTAGACTGGCCCATTCGCTATAAAGACATTGCCTTATGGTATAGTTACGTAGAGAAATTTGCAGGAATAGCCGGAGATAAAGATGGATTAAGTCACTTACCGGATGGTGAGTTTTTGCCTGGGTATCCGCTAAATGCCGTTGAAGATTATTTTAAAAAGAAAGTACTGGATAAATATGGTAACCGCCATATTATAAGCGCCCGTTGCGCGCATTTATCAAAGCCGGAACCTGTGCATCATCAGCAGGGGAGGGCGCAATGTCAAAACCGAAGACTTTGCCAACGTGGATGTCCTTTCGGAGGTTATTTTAGCAGCAACTCTTCTACTTTACCCTGGGCAGAAAGAACAGGTAACTTAACACTTCGTCCCTTTTCTGTTGTTGAGTCTGTTATTTATGATGAGCAAAAAGGAAAAGCAACAGGAGTGAGGGTTATTGACACCAATACCAAAGAAGTTATTGAATACTATGCGAAGATAATATTTGTAAATGCTTCTGCGCTTAATACCAATCTTTTGCTACTTAACTCTACCTCCAGTCGCTTTCCAAATGGACTGGGAAATGATAATGGGTTGATGGGAAAATATGTAGCTTTTCATAACTATAGTGCAAGGATCAGTGCTGAATATGAGGGGCTACAGGAGTTTACGACGGACGGCAGAAATCCTGCTGGAGGTGGATACATTCCTCGATTTAGAAATGTTCTAAAACAGGAAACTGATTTCTTAAGGGGATATGCAGCCGGTCTGTCGGGATTTAGGACACTGGAAAGGGATTTGTCCGGTCAGGGACCTCAATTAAAAGAAAATTTATTAAATCCATTCCTGGGGCCATGGCATATAAGTTCTCATATGATGGGAGAAACAATACCAAAGGAAAGCAATTATGTGAGCCTCGATAGCACTCAGAAAGACACTTGGGGCATGCCATTGTTAAAAGTTTCTGTGGTTTATGATGAAAATGATCATAAGATGAGTAAGGATTTTGTAGATCAGCTTACAGAAATGTTTACCATAGCAGGCTTTAGCAATATCCAAGCTCAAACCAATACCAGGGTTCCGGGAAATGACATTCATGAAATGGGAGGGGTCAGAATGGGACATGATCCTAAAACGTCTTTATTAAATAAATGGAATCAGTTACATGCCTGCAAAAATGTATTTGTCACTGACGGCGCTTGTATGACATCCACAGCAAGCCAAAATCCATCCCTTACTTATATGGCCTTGACGGCAAGGGCCGTGGATTATGCAGTAAAGCAGGTAAATAATGGACAATTATAGTTAAACAATTCAACCTGATTTCGAAAAATTATAGGGATTTTTTTAATCCCTATAGTCTTGAAAAGGACAGCAGTCCTCTTTTAATATTTTGGAATAACTGGTTTGAGAAGTTACCTCCAATACAATCTACTTTGGCTATTTGTTTCATTTCCCTGAAACTGTCAAAGGTGTGCCTGGAATCCGTACTTTTGATTTTTGCCTTTTTAAAGTCAATAATCAAGTCAACTTTATTTGTAAATGTTGCCAGAAATTCCAGGATAGCCTTTTTTATTTTAATTGATTCATTGTATTCAATATCGCCGTTTAACGACACTATAATTTTTTCTCCATCAATAAATATCCGGTTTGTATTTACAAATATTTCTTGATTTGATTGAAATGTTGCGCGCCCTGTAGTAATCATAGTCAGAAAGATTTAATTCTAAATTAATTATAAATACCAGATTGCCAGGGAAGGAGAATAGCTTAAAGAAATGGACGATGTAATTTTTAGAAACACTATTGAGGCATCTTCATTTAAAGAGGTTATTCTGGTATAATTTTGGCCAACAAATACCTTCTTTGTTTTTAAATATTAAAAGATAAAAGGTAGTAAATGAAGAAAATGGGTTTTTGTCTTTTTAAAATAAAGCAATAAACCTACAACCACAAGATTGTTTCAATAGAAGTGAATTTTGTGGGTTTGTAACCGGGAATCAATGAACCAACGACTTTTCTTCCAGCTCTTCAATTTCGACCTGCCCATCTGCATTTATGGAGGAAAGCCTTACTGTTTTTACTTCATTTACCAACATAGGATCATACTTTGCGACTACTTTAATATAGTTTTCCGTAAAGCCAAACATTTTTCCTTCCGCGACATCATCTTCAAACAATACTGAGAATTCCCTTCCTAAATTGGTCTCATAAAAGTGCCTTCTTTTTTTATCGGAGAGAATATGAAGCATTTTGGATCTTTTGCTCCTAACTTCTAATGGCACAGGATTTTGTATGGATAATGCGTGAGTGTTGTCTCTTTCCGAATAGGTAAAGACGTGTAAATAAGAAATATCAAGATCATTTAAAAAGTTGTAAGTCTCCAGAAAATCTTGTTCTGTTTCATCAGGAAAACCTACGATTACGTCCACACCAATACAACAATCGGGCATTATCTCCTTTATTTTCCTTACCCTTTCGGTGTATAAATCCCTTTTGTATCTTCTTTTCATCAGCTTCAAAATCTTTTCGGATCCGGATTGCAAAGGGATATGAAAGTGTGGGACAAATTTTTTAGAGTTGGATACAAACTCAATTACCTCATCGGATAATAGGTTGGGCTCTATGGAAGATATTCTAAACCTGTCTATGCCTTCCACTGTGTCCAATGCTTTGATCAGATCAATGAATCTGTTTTTTCTTGTTCCATCTTCAATACCAAAATCTCCGATGTTAACACCTGTCAATACAATTTCTTTGACATCTTTAGCCGCAATTTCATTTGCCGAAGCAATTATATTTTCTATGGTGTCACTTCTGCTCGACCCTCTTGCCAGAGGGATTGTACAAAATGAACAGGAATAATCGCAACCATCCTGCACTTTTAAGAAAGTTCGGGTACGATCATTTACAGAATAAGAACAATAATATTGATTGGCTTTAACAATATCAGAGGTAAGGACTATTGGATTTACCTTTTTTTCAAAACCATCGATTAATTCAAGCAGCCTGAATTTTTCAGCAGCGCCTAAAACGGCATCTACTCCAGGTATTTCAGAAATCTCTTTTGGTTTTAACTGAGCATAACAGCCAATAATGGTTATGAAAGCATGGGGAGATATTTTTAAAGCTTCTTTTACAACTTTACGACATTTTTTGTCCGCATTTTCGGTGACAGAACATGTGTTTATTATAAATATATCCGGTTGTTGATTAAACTCTACTTTCAAATATCCTTTTTGCTCAAATAGTCTGGAGATAGTTGAGGTTTCTGAAAAGTTTAACTTGCATCCTAAGGTATAAAAAGCGACTTTCTTCATCTTTTGCAAAAATACTAATTATCATTTTGGTTTGATAAAAATCTTATCAGAGGATCTATTAAATGCAAAAAAATAGGTTCACGTCATAATTTTTATGCTTTATTGAAAAAAAAACTAAAAATTTCATGTAAAGCCTGCTTTTCTACCTCTGTTTTTTCATAATAGTCCCTTATGATGAAAATTCTCTTCATTTGAAAAATAGAAATTCTAATAAAAAATGGTGTAGTTGATTGAAAATATATTAGAAAATCAGGTTATTAGTGCTCAAAAAATAGTTTTTGTGTAAATATTAATTGAAAATCGATGACATATTTTTAAAAACAGATATTTTATATATTTTTGGCCTGGATTAAATAACCTTAATTAAAAAGAATATGGCATTACTAAGATTTAGAGCTTTAGATAGAATAGAGAGCAGACCTGTAGTTATTGCAACTCCCCCTTCAAGATTGGTGTCAGAATATTATGGCATGAATGTATTTGGTGAAGATGCGATGAAAGCTACACTTACTCCCGATATTTTTGACAGATTGAATTTGAGTATAGAAAAAGGAATTAAAATAGACAAGCAAGTAGCTGATGCCGTGGCTTCAGCTATGAAAAGCTGGGCGTTGTCTAAGGGAGCCACCCATTACACCCACTGGTTCCAACCATTGACAGGAGCTACTGCCGAAAAACACGATGCTTTCTTTGATGTTTCAGGAAATGGAAAAGTATTAGAGAAATTTAAAGGAACTGCTTTGGTACAGCAAGAGCCTGATGCTTCTTCTTTTCCAAATGGAGGTATAAGAAATACTTTTGAAGCCAGAGGATATACTGCCTGGGATCCGACCTCTCCGGCTTTTATTATTGAATCGGGAAGTGTAAAAACATTATGTATCCCCACTGTTTTTGTAGCTTATACAGGTGAAGCTTTAGATCATAAAACACCGCTCTTAAAGGCGTTGGCTTTTATGGAAAGAGCGGCTGTGGATGTTTGTCAATATTTTGATACTAACGTTGATAAAGTATATGCAACGCTTGGGGCTGAACAAGAATATTTCCTGGTAGACAGAGCGCTTTTTGAAGCTCGTCCTGATCTGGCTTTAAGTGGAAGAACAGTATTTGGACATTCACCTGCCAAAGGTCAACAACTGGAAGATCATTATTTTGGGTCAATACCTACAAGGGTAACCAATTTTATGGTTGATTTTGAAATTGAGGCTTTAAAATTGGGTATACCTGTAAGAACAAGACACAATGAAGTAGCGCCTAGCCAATTTGAATGTGCTCCATCTTTTGAAGAATGTAACCTTGCTGTAGACCACAATTCATTGTTGATGGACTTGATGGATAGGGTTTCAGAAAGACATAGCTTTAAAGTGTTGTTTCATGAAAAACCATTTGCCGGAATTAACGGAAGTGGAAAACACAACAACTGGTCCTTAATTACCAATACTGGTAAAAATCTTCTCGGGCCAAGCTCAAGGCCTAAAGAAAATCTTCAGTTCCTTACATTCTTTGTAAATACTATAAAGGCCGTTTACGATTATTCACCTCTTTTAAGAGCGTCTATTGCTTCTGCTGGTAACGACCACAGGCTTGGCGCTAACGAAGCTCCTCCTGCCATCGTTTCTATTTTTATCGGAGAAGCACTGACAAGCGTACTGGATGAACTGGAAAGAAATGCGACGGTAAGGGTAGGTAAAGGCGATAATGTATATATGAAGCTGGGAATCAGTAAAATTCCTCAAATTCTGTTGGACAATACCGACAGGAACAGAACTTCATCTTTTGCATTTACGGGAAATAAATTTGAATTCCGTGCTGTAGGATCTTCTGCAAACTGCGCCACCAACATGACTGTTCTTAATACGATTGTGGCAAATCAGTTGGTTCAATTTAAAACCGATGTAGATAAACAACTTAAGAAAGGCACCAAAAAAGAAGTGGCTATAATCAATGTATTGAGGGAATATGTGAAGCAATCAAAATCCATACGCTTTGAAGGAAATGGTTATTCTGACGAGTGGGTTAAAGAAGCAACCAAAAGAGGACTTGAAAATGTAAAAACAACCCCTGAGTCACTGGATGCTTATGTTTCTGAAAAGGCTAAAAAGCTTTTCATCAGCAATAACATTTTTACAGAAGTGGAATTGGATGCCCGTCATGAAATTGACCTTGAAAATTATACTAAGAAAATCCAGATAGAAGCCAGGGTAATGGGTGACCTTGCTTATAACCATGTTATTCCGACTGCCGTTGCTTACCAAAATAAATTGATCCAGAACATTAAGGGATTGAAGGATATTGGTCTTGAAATAAAAAATAATGCGACGTTGGATACTATAAAGGAAATAACGAACCACATCAATGAAATCAAAAGAAATGTGGATGCGATGGTGGAAGCTAGAAAAGTAGCCAACAAGATCGAAGATGCAAGAGAAAAAGCAGTAAGCTATTGCCACCAGGTGAAAAAATATTTTGAGCCTATTCGTTACAATGTGGATAAACTCGAGCTTTTAGTTGACGATGAGGATTGGCCATTAGTAAAATACAGGGAATTGTTATTCCTTAAATAGTCGTTTAATAGAATTGAAATCCCGCTGGAAGGCGGGATTTTTTCTCAAAATCTCTTAAAAGTTTAAATAAAAAATCCTACCCAATTTTTAAAAAAGGGTAGGATTTTTTATTTATATCTTATTTATCAGGAAGGCTTTCCAAACTTTTCCATCAGTTCTTTGTGAGCAACGTCAAGTTTCTCTACGAATTCCTGTGTTTCATATAACTGGGACTTTAATATGGAGATTCTTTCTCTTGAATACTTTGTTAATACCTGAAATGTATATTCTTCAATTTCAGAGAAAAGAATATCCAATTCCAGGGAAACACTAACTGCATCCTGAACGGAATCACAATATTGAGCCAAATGTTCAAAAATGCTTTCCTTCCTTAGTCTATACAATAGCCTGATGCCAGAAAGCAATACTTCCATGTTATAAACTTCCAGAAGCTTAATTTGTATCAGGCTTATGAGGTTTTGTTTTACGTCATTAATGGTATTATCCTCAATCACATTGTTAAGGAAATCATTAATGGTAGTAATGTTGGTTATTTTTCGGTTCTGAGATTCAGCTCCCAGGTTTTCAAAAAAGAAACGTTCAATTTCTTCTATAATGTCTTTGTCGTCTTCTTTAAGGACCTCCATATTATTTTCAAGAAGAAACTGAATATAAGTTTTTAATGGAGATTCTGTTATCAGTAAAGTTTTATCTGTTGTTTCCAAAATATAAATAAATTATAACCGCTAGTAACGGAAAGATACTGTTCAGGTTTTATAAAATTTACCTTTTGGAAAGAAAATAAAATAATAATTGATGTGGCAACTTGATTATGTGCTAATATGCTATGGCTTAAAGGAATTAAGCTATGAGTTTAAAATAACTCCTCAAACCTCGTACCTCATGCCTCTCAGTTATCTTATATGAAAGCTTTTGCTTACAATTTTGCCGTCAGCAAAAGAAGTTTTTATCCAGGCACTTTTATCATTCATTGTTATCCATCTTCTTTCTTCTGCCCTATAATGCCAATCTTTGTTCACCTGATAATGAATCTGAACATTGTTTCCTTCCAGGATATTCAAAATTTCATTGTCATGACCATTGACCTCATCATAATCAGTATAAGCTTTTTGGCCCATTTCCGAATAAACCTCATTTAATTCCAAAAGAAGGTCATTAAGTTTTTTGTCCATTTCAGACACGTTTAATCCTATTCTTTTTACTTCATTAAAAGTGATAGGATAGGAGTGAGACGGATAGCTGGCGTTAAGATGATTGCTTATCGACTCTGCTTTCTTTTCATCTTTTTGATGATAAGACAAGATTTCTTTACAAAGTTTAATGGATAAAGAACTTGCCCTGTCAACTGCTCCCACCACCAAAGGATGAACATAATTATATAAGGAGTTGTATGGATTAGAATCGTTAGGCTTTTCTTCTTTATTCCATAAATTGATCACCCTGCTCAATTCGTCCTGGCTCACACTTACTAAAGAATTGTTTTTATCAATGGGTGACAAATCGTGGGTTAAGGAGGTGTCAACTGCTGTTAAATAAGCTAAAGGACCCATTTCAATTTTATCGGAGCCCAAAACCAGCATAGTTGCTGCAGAAGCACATTCCAACGGAACCAGTGAAACAAGTTTTTTGGTGTGTTGCCTTATCAGGTTTACAATTCTGAGCGATGCCTTTCCATCGCCGCCATGTGATTTAACAAAAAAGTAAATTACTTTTTCTGTTTTCAGGTCTTTTGCAATCTCATAAAAGGCTTGAACGTCGTTTTGGCATATGGATCCATTGATAGAGTTCCAATAGCAAATGAGTTTACCGCCGGTATAATTTTCAATTTTCTTAATTAACTCCTGGGTTTTACTAAAAAGTACAGGGGGTTTGATTATCTCAACATCTTTATTAACCGACATATTCTAAATTTTGTTAAATATTTTATTTGGAATGTCTAAAATAGTAACTGAAATGGAAATCTTCTGTGCTTATCCATTGAATATATGTAAGATATGAATCAAATAGGTGAACATAAAGAGCTTTCAGACGACTTTATCCGTTAAAATTTTTCCTGGAAGGCTGCAAACTCAAAGTTGTTCACTAAGAATATGTGTACTGCCCGCTTTTTTCCACTTTAGTAATAATTACTTTCTTTTCTAATTATTCCTTCGGCTGTATTTGTCTTTCATATTCATAATTTGTGTTTTTTAGAATACTAGTTTAAAAATGAATATGTTTTTGTAAAATTTGTATTGATTCTGATTAATCATGTTAGTTTATTAACTTCATTTTATTTATTTATATATTTTATTGGCAGATCAACATAATAAATAAGCATTAGTTTTTGTTTTTGTAAATTTTTAACATTACTTTTGAAATATTAAAAAAGTAATATATTACTCAAATGATTATGTTGGTATAGTTTTAGGCTATTATTAAACTATAATTACTAATTTTTAAAATTTTTTCTTATAAATTTAACATGTATATGGATATAATTAAGTTATTTTAAATTATAGTATTATTATATTAGGCATGTTTTATAAAATATTAACGTTTGAATTTATCTACGATACTTTGATAAGTTCAATATGTCTTTTTTGCAAATAACATTTATTTATAACTTTAATTTTTAAGATGATGAAAAAAAAATTTTACCTGATCCTACTTGTAATCCTGACCGCTTTCTCTTCTTACGGTCAGGATTCTGTTTCTACGGGAAGTTTGACCATTACCGGTTATGTTGATACTTATTATCAATACAATTTGAATAGCCCCTCTGACAGAAAAAATGGTGGAAGAATCTTTGATGTTTACCACAATAATTTTTCATTGGGATTGGTTCAAACTGCTTTTAAATACACTTATGGAAAAGCGGAAGCAGTACTCGATTTGACCTACGGGCCTAATGCTGAGTTGGGAAACTTTGGAAATTCAGGAACATCCAAAATAATAAAGCAGGCTTACCTTGCTTACGGTTTTACTGACAAATTGAAATTTACTATCGGGCAGTTTGGTACTCATATAGGCTATGAGTTAATTGATGCTCCCTTAAATTACAATTACAGTTTGTCCTATCTATTTGGTAATGGTCCCTTTTATCATACGGGAGCAAAATTAAATTATACATTTAGCGATAAGGCAGGCATAATGGTGGGTGTTGTAAATGGATGGGATGGATTACAGGATTTTAACGACAAGAAAAGCCTGGCAGCACAAGTGTTTGTATCGCCGGTAGAAGGAGTTAATTTATACCTAAACTGGATTGGTGGCGACGAGTACAATACTTTATCAGCATTTGGTTCTAAGAAAGGTTCCTTTACCAATTTGTTTGATTTAACCGGTACCGTAGCAGCTTCTGATAAAATAAGCCTGGGTGTAAATGCAGCTTACGGAATGTTTTCATCAGGATACGCCAAGGAAATTACCGATGAAGATATAGCTGCGGCGGATCCTGTTTCTGCTGGAATTTTAGAGGCTGACCAGGGGAAATACGATAAAGATGCGTCATGGTTTGGAGTTGCAGGCTATGCAAATGTTGCTTTCAATGATGTATTTGGATTAGGCCTTAGGGTAGAACATTTTAATGATCCAGACGGGGTACGTTATTTTGGTCCTTTGGTAGTTAACGCTCTGACGGCTACCGCTAATATTGCTCTTGCCGAGGGAAGATTTAACATTAAACCGGAAATCAGGTTTGATGCAGCCGATTCAGAATTTTTTGTTGAAAATGAGGGAAAGGCTAAGAAAACTCAAACCACTTTAGGTTCAGCGTTTATTCTTAAATTTTAATAAAACACATACTAATAATACCGGTTTAAGCGCCGGTATTTTTCATTTATGGAAAAGTTCGGTGTCGTTATTTTTTTCTTTGTCATTATGGCCTTTACTTCCTTCTCCCAGGAAATTCCGGGATTTGTTTTTTCGGAGGTTATAGTGGTGGATAGCCTTGATTCCGGAAATCTTCTTAAAACTGGAAAAGAATGGGTAGTGGAAAATGGGTTTACAAGCATTGATACAAGTGGTTTAAATGAAGTAAAAGCTGAGAATTCGTTTTTTGTTTATCAAAAAGGACTGATTTCAAAGCAAGTTCATGGTAAAATTAGTTATACATTTTTACTGGAAGTGAAGAACAACAAGTATAAGTACACCTTTTCTGAATTTACCTTTCATTATTACAAACAGAATAGAAATTACGAAATGAAGCCTACCGGAAAAGAAAAATCATTAAATGATCCTACAGCAAAAGGATGGCAGAAAACCTGGGTTCAACACAAATACTCGACCAAAAAAGATATCCTGTTATTTATTCAAAGCTTGAAAGAATCCTTGATTCCCGTAATACAGCCTCAGGTCGTAAAGCAATCTACACCTTCAGATTTTTAGTATTTCTTTAATGTTTTAAAAATATTTTCCTGCTTTTATAAATTATATCCAGTTTTGTGGGCAGAAACTTGATATGGAGCTTTATTATACAACCGATATTACGAAAGAGAATGCAGTTTTAAGTGAAGATGAATCTATTCATTGTATCAGGATTTTAAGACATAAAGTTGGTGATGAGATCTATTTTACGGATGGTCTTGGAGGGTTTTATAAAAGCAAGATAACCAATGCGCATCCCAAAAGATGTGAGTTGGCTATAATTCATAAGAAAGAAAAAGAGAAAAGGGATTACCATCTTCACATTGCTATTGCTCCTACAAAAAGTATTGACCGGACGGAATTTTTTGTCGAAAAGGCTGTAGAAATAGGCATTGACGAAATCACCTTTCTTAAATGTGAAAGGTCTGAAAGGAAAGATGTCAAAATTGAAAGAATTAAAAAGATAGCCCTTTCGGCGATGAAACAGTCCAAAAAGGCATTTTTGCCTGTCATAAATCCGACAGTTTCGTTTAAAGAATTTATTCAGCAGCATAACATTTCTGAAAAGTATATCGCTTGCCTGGATGAAACCCATCAAAAAGGACTTGTTGATATTTCAAAAAAAGAAAAAGAATATTTGATACTAATTGGTCCTGAAGGAGATTTTTCACCTACAGAAGTTAAAAGCGCTATCGGTGAGGGGTTTAAATCATTGTCACTGGGGGAAAATATTCTTCGTACAGAAACAGCAGCAATTTTTGCTTGCATGTACATCAATACTTTCAGACAAATTTCTTAAGGTATAAACTTATAACACCCGCTTGCTGTAGCATGAAGTATGGCTCCCGCTTTGGGAATTTTTTCTTAACGGCGTCAATACTAAAAAGCGTTAATCCTCCAAGAATAGCCAAAGTTAAAAAGATGGTTGTGGCAGTCATAAATCCGGTCTGGTGCCCAATGAATAAAAAAGAGCTACACCTTAAGCTATTGCAGCTAATATTCCATGAATGTATACTACAGGCCCTAGGGGTCTTTTATCTTACAAGATTTTAGTGAGCATACAAATCTCTCCTAATGCGGCAAAAGTGAAAACGACAATAGAAAAGTTAAATAATTCATACAATGGCTTTAAGGGTTCTAAATGAATTATGGCGTATTTAATTTTCTTATAGCTGCATTTTTTAAATGGATGATTTGATTTATTTTCTGAATGAGAAAATGTACCTAATTGTTACAAGACTCGTAGCCAAAACTAGACTGTTAATTTTCAAATATGAATAATCTCAACATTGCTCTTCCTAAAAGGAAAACCAAAATCAAGACCATTGCGCCGGGTGTAGGATATATGAGGATAGTGATGGTTAATGTTTACTTTGTCAGTAGCATTAGCGATCCTGATAAATGGATACTTGTAGACTGTGGAATGGGTCCTTGCTCCGCGCAGATTAAAAATGCAGCAAAAGAATACTTTGGAGACGATACAGCACCTTCAGCAATTATCCTAACCCACGGGCATTTCGACCACGTCGGCGCTTTGCCTGATTTAGCTCGAGAATGGAACATTCCTGTTTATGCGCATAAAATGGAGATGCCCTATTTAACAGGAAAATCAAGTTATCCTCCGCCTGACCCTACAGTAGGTAAGGGGATAATGCCATTATTCTCCCCTTTATTTAAAAGAACACCCATTGATTTGGGCCAGCAGATTCAGGAACTAAAAGAAAATGATACCATACCGGGTTTCCCTGAATGGAAAATAATATATACGCCCGGACATTCCCCCGGCCATATTTCATTGTTCAGGGATTATGACCGTACTTTGATCGTTGGCGATGCTTTTGTGACTGTACAGCAAGAATCCGCTTTTGCCATTATTACACAAAAACAAGAAGTGAATCCTCCTCCTGCCTATTTTACTATTGATTGGTATTCTTCAGAAAAATCTTTAAGGAAATTGGCAGAGTTAAAACCGGAAGTGGCGGGCACCGGGCATGGTATTCCTATGAAAGGCATAGTTCTTCGGTTTCAGTTAGACAACCTCGTTAAGAATTTTAATGAAGTTGCTGTTCCGAATCAGGGACGTTATGTTCACCAACCTGTTATTGCCAACGAGAATGGGATAGTTGCAATTCCAAAAAAGGTTGATAATCCATATTATAAGATGATATTTTCTGCTGCTTTGATTACCCTGGCTGGAATTGCTATTTATAAAGCAGTTGATGCTTCCAGGCAACAGTCTTATTAAAAGAGACTGTCCAAAAAGTCCGGATAAACCCGAGATTATTTTTTGGACAGTTTCTCCTTTTTTTAATTAAAAATCACAAAACTTCATGATCTTCATAATCCTCGAATAAGTCATCATTCTCGTTAAATCTATTTTCCTTGATACTTCCATTGGGAATACCAGGTTCGTCGTAATTATTTCTTGTGGTTTCTCTTTTACCTACTTCAGATTCAGGCGCCTCATTACTCAAAGTAGCGTCAGACCTCATAATTTCCTTTTCCTCTTCCTCTGAAAAGTTTTTAGGATTATTCTCTGGATTTATGTTTTGATTGCGCCTGCTTTTCATTCCATTTCACGTATTGACCACATGTCCCGAGAAGGGCCAGGATGGATTATTTTAATAGGTATTCAATTTGTTTGACTGATATACAATTGTGACTATTTCATAAGAGATAATTGCATTAAGGAAACAAATGATTCAATTCTTTAATGACCGTTCTTTAAGGGGATGTCATTCTTGTTTTGTTTCTGAAACCGGATAACAGATTCTTTTTGAAAGGAATCCTGGTTTTTTTTATGTTGCTTGCTTACATCATTTGGTTTTGAAAAATTTTTGATTACGATTGGTTGATAATACTCTTTTTCCATACCAGCTTTTTTTTAAGGTTTTATAATGTGCATTACTTAGGTTTTACTATTGTCAGGAGTTTTATGAATTCTCCTGCGTATTCTTTGCCTTTTATTCTACGTATGGAATTGTAAAGTGATCTTAAATAAGTACATATTTTAAAAGAATATCTTCCTACTTTACCCAGCAGTATTTCTACAGAAGATTATCCTTCTTGCAATCTTTCCGTAATGAAAAAGACCAGTATTGTGGTGATTTAGAACCTTAAATTATAAAAAGATGGAAAAGCCAGATAATAATGAAAATTTGCAACGGACGCCTGAAAAGAAAGAGGGTATATTTAGCAATAACACGACTGAAAATTCCAGTTCAGGTCAGGATGATACTCCATCGGGAATAAGAGGAGGAGGGACTGACTTAAATTCCTTTGCAAATGATTCAGGTGTTGAAATAAACTCGCCCGGAGACGTTGGCGCAATGGCAGGAGTAGAAGAAGATCGGTTGTCAGGTGAAAGTCAAAAAGATTTTAGTTACGATACTCCAATGGGTATAAATCCAAATCAAAATAGAGATTCCTTAACAAATAACGAATTAAACAAAGAAGACAATCTGGAATATTCAGAGACCCAGTCAAACCAAAATGAAGAAAAAGATCCGAGTACTTGGCCCGCTGGCGATGTAACTCTTGAAGATGTCGAAAATTTTAATAGAAAAGAAGATAAATCTGGTCTAAGAGGTGAAAATACGGCCAGGGGTAATGATGAAACGATAGGAAACCCATGATCTCTTTCCAACTCATTTATTTTAAAGCAGAAATTATTTTAGGAATCTCCTCCCTATTGGCAGCCATTATCTGAAGTTTATCTCCGGCTTCTAGTTTTGTTACGCCGTTGGGTGTGATATATTTTCCGTCTCTGCTTATTAAGACAATCAGGGAACCCTTAGGAAACTCCAGGTCGACAATTGGTTTTCCTGCCGCCTTGCTGTTTTTATCGAGTTTTACTTTAAACAATTCATTTTTTGATTCATTAGAAAGCTCCAGTTCTAATGGATATTTCTTTTTAAGTTTCTCAGGAGTATCGAGTTTTAGCCATTTTGCCATCACCGATAAGGTTGTTCCTTGGATACCTACAGAAGTAATTACAATAAAAAAGACAAGGTTGAAAATTGTATCTGCCTTGCCTACTCCTTCAATTAAGGGATAGGTAGCAAACACAATCGGAACAGCGCCTCTTAAACCTACCCACGATACAAAAACCTTATCTCTTAACCCCATTTTGACAAAAAACAGACTCAAAAAAACACCTAAAGGCCGGCTAATAAGAATTAAAAAAAACGACATCAGTAAACCGCTTCCGATTATAGGAATTAATTGGCTGGGAAAGACAAGTAACCCCAGGGTAATGAACATTAGGATTTGCATTAACCAGGCGATTCCATCATAAAATTTGAGAATGGTTCTTTTATGAATAAAGTTGTTGTTCCCTAAGACCATCCCAGCAATGTATACTGCAAGAAAACCATTGCCATTAAGGTAGTCTGTGGCGGCATAAGTAAAGAATGCCAGCGCCAGCGTTAATACGCTATATAATCCTTCAATTTCCAGTTTGATAGAATTTATTATCCATACAAGCATTTTGCCCATAATAAATCCGAACAACCCACCAAAAGTCATTTCTATAAAAAAGGAAGGAATAAGATGAAGTATGGAAGAATCCTCATTGATAAGGAGAAAAGTGAAGCTTACCGTCAGAAAATAAGCCATAGGGTCATTACTTCCGGATTCTAGCTCCAATAAAGGTCTTAAATTTCTTTTAAGTCCCATCTTTTTGGATTTTAACTCTGAAAATACAGCTGCGGCATCTGTAGAAGAAACGATGGATCCTAACAGCAGTCCTTCAATTAAAGTAAAGTCGAGAATGAGGTGGGCAAATAAACCTAAAGATAAAGCCGTAATAAAAACTCCGGCAGTTGCAAGAGAAATACCTTTACCCCATATCGGTTGGATACTTTCCCATTTGGTATCCAGTCCTCCTGAAAACAAGATCATAGTGAGCGCTATAACTCCTGTTGACTGGGCGAAACGAGGATCATCGAAATAGATTCCTCCGATACCTTCTGAGCCGGCAATTATTCCAATAAATAGAAAAAGCAAAAGTGTGGGAACACCAAGCTTAGAGATTAATTTGCTGCCTACTATACTTATAAAAAGTAGTATTGAACCGACCAATAAAATACTATCAATACCTAAAGACATAGTCAAGCTTATTAGTAATAAGGAATTGACTAGATTTCACGTATTACGAAGGAAATGTTTTTACTTCGGGCAAAAATGAGACATATGTTACTCAGAGTGGCAATAGGTGAAATATTTTATTCTATTCCGGTAATTTCCTTTTTACTTACTTTCCTGAATTCTCCTGGCTGCAAATCGTTGAGTGGTATTCCCATAATTCGTGTACGCTGAAGAAAATTTACCTGATACCTAAGTTTAAAGCACATTCTCCTGATCTGTCTGTTTAAACCTTGAGTTAGTATTATCCTGAAAGTAAAATCATCTATTTTACTTACTTTACAAGGGCGGGTTGTTTTGCCCATGATTTTTATTCCCCCGGCCATCTGAAGAATAAAATTATCGGTTATTTTTTCTGCAACTTTTACAACATATTCTTTTTCTTGTTTCGCGTCTGCCCCGGCTATGCTTTTATAAAGTTTGCCGTCGTTGGTCAGTAAAAGCAGGCCTTCCGAAGCTTTGTCGAGCCGTCCCACAGGGAAAAGCTTTTCCTTGAATGGAAGGAGACTGAAAAGATTGTCGTTGATGTCAGGATTTAAAGTACATTCTACGCCCTTAGGTTTATAATAAGCAATGTATATAGGAGCTGGAGGAGTTTGTAGCTCTTTATTATCAACAGCGATACAATCCGATTGATTAACAAGTTGCCTTTGCTTGGCGGGCAAACCGTTAACCAGTATTTTTTTTAATTGAATTTGAGCTGCGGCTTTCTCATGAGATATTTTAAGATGCCTTACAATAAAATCATTGATTGTCATAGAATATAAAATCCGGACTAAGTATTAATGGAAAAGTCTGTCAGACAATGTTACTTTTTTAAAGACAAATCTTAAATATTTTCAGCAGATCGCAAGCGGATTTTATATCATGAAATTGTTTGGTGATTATTCCCTTGAGGTTGGAGGAAAGATCAGGATCGTGTATTAATTCCAAATATAGACTAATTGACCGTTGTTCTCCCTGAATGCAAGCAGAAAGAAGTTCATCACGGGAGGATGATTTTAGAGCATGTTTCATTTCGAACCAATATTTCCATTTTAATTCATCGTGAGGCGGGTGAGATTCCCAACTATCTGAAAGTTTTGCCATTTCGGATTTTAGAATTTCACAGTGATTGGAGTGGGCCTTGAAAAGTTCTTTTAGATAGGGATCTGTAATTTTATCTGAGGCTTTTTGGTATCCTTTTTTTCTCTCGTCTATAACTTCGGCTAATTGTTCTATTAATACTAAAGTTTCTTCTTGATTGTGCATAAATCAAATTTATTTATCGAAATGAAGAAAAACTAAATGGGCTAATTTTTAGATCATTAGCTCGTTGAGCAATTAAAATTAATAAAAGCGAGGAAGATTAAAAATAATTATTCAAAACTTATTTTTAATTGACAATTCAAGGATGAAAGTATGACGTTATTGTAAAAAAGGAATTAAAAATTTAATTTTCTAAAGAGCCGGGCAATAAAATTTTCTTCGGTTAATGGAGACTCGAGACGGCTATCAGGATTTTTTTCAAATTCCTTTAAATCTAGGAGGCTATTATTTATATTTTCTTGCCAGAAGTGTTGTTGTTTCTTATTTAATCCATGATTAGTTTGTGAATCATAGGCCACTTGCATGCTATCGCACAAATATAGAATGTCGTCAAAAATTATATTAATATCCTTTTTGAAACTTTCTTCCTGAAAGCTGCTCTCCGCTAACTTTTTCCTTAATTTTCTACTGCATAATTCTGCTATATCAAAATGGATTTGTTCATGCTGCAGCAATCCGTCTGTTTTTTGATGCGGCTTTACCCATGATTTGGAAGCGTTAAAATAACAAAATACATCAAAGTGCACTTTGTTTCTTGAAGGGTTGAGTGAATACGAATATTGAATTTCCCAATAACATTCGGCAGCAAATACACTTTTTGATTTAGGAACGCCGCGAAAATCATCCCAGGTTAGGGTGTTGTTTTTTTGCCAACTCACAACAACTTTATTTGTTGTTTCTTCAGCTTTTACTTTCTCATTTGGTTTATGAGCAAGAATTGAAAAAAGGGAAAGGATTAAAAAAATCTTCATTCAAATACTCTCTTCTGGGTTATATAGCAAGTTACCCTGCGTTTGTTAGTAAAACACTTATAAAAAAAGCAGAATTCAATGGATGTAATAGATGAAGGAAATTGAAGGTTTTTCAAGCTTTAGCTTTCCTGATTAACTTTAATTATAAGTTAAATGATCTTGGCTTAACTATTTATTATGCAATTAGATATAGTACAATATACTAACCTGAATATAAAGAAAACAAAGTGCTTTTTTAAAATATACCACAAAATAAACATGTGTAAATCTTAGAAAAAGTAGCGGAATTTTTAAACTCAATTTGAGTTGTCACGTAGGAACCAGCATGATTAATTTCTAAGGTATGAGAAACAAAAACAAACAACTCCATCAATTTGATAAAATAGTTGGGTTTTCATTAGGTACAGCCAAAGGACAGGCGCCAAATGAATCACACTCAGAGGCAAGACCCGTAAAAGGAAACACGGGACATTCTCCCGAGAATATTCGCGGCAAATTATAATCAGGATTTAAAATATTTCATTAACGAGATTTACTTTTTCAGATTTAGCAGATTCGACCATAAGTCTGTGCGGTAAAGTGGATATTGACTAGGAAAACGTTCTTTTTGATGATTCGAAAGCACGGTCACCTTCTAGCTATATAAAAATTTTTTCTTACCTAAGCTTAGATTTTTAAATTTTAAACCGAAATTACCATATTGTTCTAATTAAGGTTGAATATTTTCTGTATTGAAGAAATCTGGTCTGTATAATCTATTTTTTTACATCGCTGTCGTATTTTTTTTCGCTTCTGTAAATCCTATTGGCTTGACAGCAAAGGGAAAAAAGGAAGATGATTTTGATCGGATAATCAATAATCGAAAGGATTTTTTGACCGGTGGAAGGAAACTGAACAAAAAGGATACGGATATTCAGAAAAAAGTATCTTTAATTTCCTTAGAAGGGGATAAGTATTGGAGCGCTTTGGAAAAAGTGCTTTGGCGTAATTTTCTTTGGAAAGACCTTTCAACTCCCACAACCTCCAAAGTAACATTAGAAAATTATTCTCGTCTCCGAATCATGGCTATTGCTTATTCTACGAGGGGAGCAAAGCTTTCCGGGAATAAAAAGCTAAGAGATGATATAATTTATGCCTTAGACTGGCTCTATAAAAATCAGTACAATGAGAAGTTGCAAAACAAGGGTGACTGGTACGATTATGAGGTAAGCATTCCGTTAGTACTTAATGATATACTTATACTTATGAGTGAGGATTTAAGTAAATCCCAAAACGAAAAATATTGTAAAAGTATATTCAGCTTTAACCCTGACCTTTGGAAAATAGATAAAAATAAGGAGAATGCCCAGGGAGCTGTTTTGGCGTTGAAGTCTTTTATCTATGCGCTTTCCGGATCTTTACTAAAAAGTCCACAGAAAATAGATTTCGCAATAGCAGGATTAAATAAAAGCTTAAAATATACAGAAAGCGGAGAAGGATTTTACAAAGATGGCTCATTCATAGAAAATGAAAAACATCCCTATTCAGGCGCAATAGCGATAGATTATCTGACGAGTGTTGTTAACTTATTGTATGTTCTGCAGAATACCTCCTGGGAAGCGTCTGTTAAGGAAAAGGAGAATGTAAAAGAGTGGCTGATGAGTACTTTCTATCCCATCATTTACAAAGATAATGTGTTGGATATGTTTAGAGGAAGGGAAGTAGCAATTCCTGGAAGTGAAGACAAAAGACTGCACCAATTAATTATCAATGGTGTCGGTCTTACCCAAATATTTGGAAGCGACAGTCTGATTCATAACATTGTGAGCGAATTAGTTAACTATGTCGAATTAAATGAATTATTTAACAATTGTAGTGTTAAAACCATATTGCTGATAAAGGAACTTGAGAGTGATAAATCGTTTGACCAGCCTCAGGAAGAGAAAACCGGAATAAAAATATATCCTGAAATGGATCGGGTGGTAGTGAAAAGACCTGGTTATTCTTTTGGGATCTCCATGTTTTCGGAAAGGATCTATAATTATGAATGCATTGAAGAAGTGAACTTGAAGGGATGGTACACGGGTTATGGAATGACTTATCTCTATCACGCCTCTTATTATCCGCAAATTTTCTGGCCTACCATCAACCCTTACCGACTTCCGGGAACTACAGTTGCTAAAATAGATAAGGGTTTGGCCGAGAGACAGAGTCAGGTCAATAAAATGAAGTTTGTGGGAGGGGCTGAGATTGACGGACAATTTGGAGTAATTGGAATGGAATTTGAAGATGTGGGAACATCACTAAAAGCCAGAAAATCCTGGTTTTTATTTGATAATGAAATCGTAGCCCTTGGATCCGATATCAGATGTAAAGAAAAACTGGAAGTAGAAACGATCCTGGAAAATCGAAAAGTAGACCCATTTAATACGGCATTGATAATTAATGGAATGGAAGATGATCTGGAAGAACTAAGCCAGGAAGCTTATTCGAACATTGAATGGATGCATATGAGGTCAAAATCGGATACCATTGGAATTGGTTATTTCTTTCCAAAATACTATAATGTTAATTTGACCATTGAAAGAAGGAAGGGAAGCTGGAGTGAAATCAACAAGAACATTAAAGACACTTCTTCTATTGTCGATAGTTATTTTACGGCGGGATTTAACCATGGCTTTAAACCGTCTTCAGGAAATTATCAATATGTTATTGTTCCCAACATCACTTCCGAAGATATGAGAAAATACGATCAGAATCCTGAAGTTGTAATTTTGGAGAATAATGCGCGGGTGCAAGCGGCCAAGGACAGTAAACTTAATTTGATTGCTGCTAATTTCTGGACAAACCACAGAACAACGCTTTCAGTGGATGGGCATTTGGTAATTATTTGTGACCAGCCGGTTTCCATTCTCTTCAGAGAAAAGGAAGATGAAATAGAAATAGCGCTTTCGGATCCTTCACAGGAGAATTCCGGTGTTTTAAATCTGGAAATAGTTAATTCTAATATTGTTGATTTAACTGAAGCCTACAATGGACTTACTTTTTTAAATACCGATGATATAGTTAAGCTATCTATAGATCTTAATAATTCTAAAGGCAGAAGTTTGAGTTTTAAGTTTAAGCGTAAAGAAAATAAAGAAAAGCAGTAATATTGAGATAAATAAACTCTTCAAAAATAATAGGTCTGATATTTAAATGTTAACAATCTATGAGAAAACAAATTTTCCTTTTTATTCTAATTACAGTCTTTTCTTTTTCCTGGGTAAAAGCTCAAAGTCCTGTAAAGCAACAGCCCAGTCCATTGGCAATGGTTACTTATAAGTATGGCGAAACCTATATAAAAATAACCTATTGCAGGCCTGCAAAAAGAAACAGGGCAATTTTCGGTGAGTTGGTGCCATACGGAAAAGTATGGAGAACAGGAGCAAACGAAGCTACAGAAATTACTATAACCAAAGACATTAAAATGGCAGGCGATAGTGTAAAAGCTGGCACTTATACTTTATTTTCCATTCCGGAGAAAGACAATTGGACCATCATACTTAACAAAGAATTGGGGCAATGGGGCGCTTTTAAATATGATCCCAGACAGGATTATAAGCGATTGGAAGCTACTGTATCCCCAATGGAATCTGTATACGAAGTATTTGCCATTGAATTTGAGAGCCTTGATTCCACACCTGGAAAAGTAAATATCCTTTTGAAATGGGACAAAACTAAAGTGACTATTCCTCTGGAATTAAGTGCAGGAAATAGCAGTAAAGATTTGACAAAAGAATAAACAGATTAGGAGTACGAGGCTGGAGAGGACTTCCAGCTTTGCACTCCGTGCTTCCAACCGAAAACCATTATAAATAAATAACCCCTCCATATTTTTTCCGTTATAGAATTCAATTTTCAGGCTACTTATAGATCAGAATTCGGAGATTCCTCTATAAGCTGTTTTTATCGCTTAAATCAAAATTTTATTATGAAATGAGTATAAACAGAAGCATATCCAGCTAGATGAAAAATTATACGAATTCTATATAACCATTAAAAAAACAAATCATAAACACATGAAATCTTTTGGAATTATTTTAATCGTATTGGGGATCATTGCTTTTATTTACACAGGTTTTACTTATACCCAAACCGAAAAGGTATTGGATGTAGGTCCTTTGGAAGTAAATCAGGAAAAGGAAAAAACAGTATCCTGGCCTCCATTGGTAGGGATCGCACTGATTGCGGGAGGAGTAATAGCAATCGTTGTAGATAAAAGAAGGTGATGTTTTTTTTATATCAAAGCTTTAGGTAAATATGCTTGAAGCTTTGATATTAAAAGCATAAATGATTTTAGTGATCTGAGATTTTATTTCTTATATCTCAGCTCTTATATCTTTCCTGCTCCATTTCCCTCAAGATCTTATTTCCTCTGCTTTTAAAACCTGCAGATGAGTAAGGCAATTGATCTTCAATTAAGATCTTAAGTTCATTGGCTAAATCCGGCTCTTTTTTACAAATATTAAATAATATTGTCATTGCAAAAACGCGGATAGCCACAGGTGTTTTGGAGGATTCCAAAAATGAAAAACATATGTCGGCAGCCAAGCCATCTAATGCATTAGGAAGTTCCACAAATTGAAGAATACGAAGGGTATTCCTTATTACAGCCTCTGGTACATTATTTTTAAGATTTAAGAGAACAGGTTCGAGGTAAGGTATTATTAATCCAGGGTATTTAGAAGCACAAAGATTAACAACCATGGCGCTTCTTTGAGTTATTCTGTAGGAGCCGTTAAGAAATAAATCCATAAGCTCGGAAAATTTGCCAGGATCATTACCTATGTGGCCGGCGATTTTTAATGACTGGCTTTTAGATTGTTCTTTTAAAAGCGCTTCTTTTACATCCATGCAAAGTCTCTTTTAAATTTTAAATATTCTTTCAGAAAATTAGTATTATTACTGACTACTAGTTTTTTAATTTAATAAATTTTCAACCAAACAAAAATTGATATGAATAAACACAAATTAACATTCTTATTGGCTGGTGTACTAATGTTGTTTACTTCCATGGTTTATGGACAACAAGACAAATCCAAAAGAGCAAGTCCACCTGCAAAGTCAAGCGCCACCACTAATGAAGGAGTAAATATAACCGTTGATTATAGTTCTCCATCTGTAAAGGGAAGAGAAATATGGGGGACAAAAATTGCAGAGCATGACAAGGTTTGGAGAACAGGCGCTAACGAGGCAACCACGTTTACTGTTGACAAGGACGTTATGATTGAAGGTAAAAAACTTCCAAAAGGAACATATGCTTTATTTACAATTGTTCCTTCAAAAGGTGATGATATTACGCTGATTTTTAATAAAGTAGCCAATCAGTGGGGTGCCTATGATTACAAGGAAAGCGAAGATGCCCTAAGGGTAAAGGTAAAAAGTAAAAAAGTTGACGATGTACAGGAAAAATTAAAATTTGATGTGCAAAAAAATGGAACAGTAGATTTCGCCTGGGAAAAGCTCAGGTTCTCCTTTGACGTAAAACCTGCTTAATTTTTTGTTCTTGTTAAGGTCAGCATAATCTTGTTATGTTGACCTTAATCTTTTAAAAGTGGCAAAATTTTTAACCAATTACTACTACAGAGGAATGTCTTTAAACAACTCCTCCATTCCATTTGCCGCGTTTTTTCTAAGTTGCTTTGTTTTCTTTGGGATCACGCTGGACGCTACACCTTTCCAAACCAATTTGTTTTTGTCATTGTCTACAAGGTGTATACTCACCGTTCCTTCTTTATATCGTCCTGTTTCTACTTCTTCACTTTCCCATGAATATCTTCTTTGTCCTATATAAATCGGGGCATCCAAAGGGTAAGTAGTGGTTCGGGTTTGTATTTTTTCTTTTACCACAATCCCAATATTCACCATCAGATCAGCATTATTTTCGCTTTTTTGAAGGCTTCTTTTTTCCAGTTGTCGAGAAATTTCTTCCGCCAGCGCTTTTATTTTCTCATGATATGGTTTATGTAATGTGTCTCCATTAATTTTTATTGTATAGAAGCTGAATGTCTTATAATCGCTAAGTTCAAATCCTTCGGCTGAGTCCTTGTTTATAATTTTTACCGGGGAACAGGAAGAAAGTATTAAAAGCACAATTAGAATAAATGTTCTATTAAAGATTCCGCTCATAATTAAAAAAAGTGTTTTTCTAATCCCTACGTGAAAGTTAAAGTACGGCAGACTTTAAAAATTAATTTTAGAGAAATCGATAAATCGAAAAGCGGTTATTTATAAATCAAAATAACTGAGGAATGCAAAACAAGTTAAAAAATAAAGTATTTAATGGTAAGTTCTTTGAAAATGAGTCAATTATAATTAATATTTATATCCGCTTCATTTTAATTACAAATTCATCCTTGGAAATCAATTCTACTATATCTAATCTGAAATGATATTCCAATGGGCTTTCATTTCCTAAGCTTGTTTCCATAATTCCGTCCCATTTAAGGCAGCCTCTTTTAGTCCTAAGCATACAAGAGTCAAGTGTGATGAATTTTTCTGTAATCGAATAACTACAGTTTATTCCATTACATGCGTTTGCTTTAAATCTTCCATTTTCCAGAAATGAAACTATAATATCTGAATGCTCCGGCCTATTCAGTATTTCACCGGTTTTTAAATTTTCATAACTTATAGGTTTCCAATCCCCTAAAAGACTTTGCGGAATTCCCTGAGCAATTGTAGTATTGATTAAAAGAAGAAAAATGATCGGCGCGATAAAAAGTTTCATCTGTGTATATGTTTTAATAGGGTATTGAATGTTAACCGTGTTTTGCCAATAATTATGCCAAACGAAATCTATAACTTTTTCCTGATTAAACTTAAAAAATTAATATGTTTGAAAAGGCTTTGCCTCTTCATTATAAAATAAATTTCTTTGAAATAGCCAATTAAATCATTATGCTCATGAAAAGAACAATTGTTATTGCTGTCCTTATTTTCTTTGGTTTAAATCTAAGGGCTCAGAATATCAAAATTTTAATTAATCACATTGGCTATGAAAAAGAAGGTCCAAAGCATGCGGTTGTACGAGGAAAATTGGGAGATGAGATTACAACGTTTACTGTAGTGGACTCAAAAACCAATAAAAAAGTAATTACCGGAAAGCCACAAAAGACCGGTACTGTTGATAAATGGAAGGATTGGCACTTCTGGGACATCACATTTGATGAATTAAATACGGAAGGAACTTATCACATTACTTGTGAAACAAATAAAGGAATAGTTTCTTCTTTTGATTTTGTAGTTCAGCAGGATTTGCTTGAGCGAAATACGTTATCCAACGTGGTCTATTATTTTAAAGGACAAAGAAGTTCAGGGTTACTGGACAAAGCTGACCGGTCCCTGAAGTTTGGAGGTGAAAAACCGGGAATCGTAGATGCCCATGGTGGATGGTTTGATGCCACGGGTGATTATGGAAAACATCTTTCTCACCTTTCTTATTCCACTTATTTCAATCCGCAGCAAATTCCTTTGACCGTATGGAGTTTGTTAAAAACCCACCAGGTCTTGAGCGGTGAGGTAAAATTCAAACAATACAAAAGAAGGATCTTGGATGAAGGGATGTATGGCGCTGATTATTTGATTAGAATGAAAGCACCGAACGGGTCTTTTTACAGATCAGTGTCAGGAGGAGGTACGGAAAAGTTGCCTGAAGACCGGAAAATTGGAGTGGATAGAACAGGATTCCTCATTAAAACTGCCGAAAACAAAGATAAAATTATGTCAGGGGAAATGGGGAAAGATATGGCTGTAGAGTTTTATGAAGTAAGCTATCGTTCGGGAGGGGGGATGGCCATTGCAGCGTTGGCCATGGCAAGCACTTTTTCAACATCGGGTGATTTTCAAAATTCCGATTATTTGAAGGTGGCAGAAGACGCCTTCGCATTTCTTGAAAAAAACAACGCCTCTTATACCAATGACGGCGTTGAAAATATTGTGGATGATTATTGTGCTTTGATGGCTGCGAACGAATTATACAAAGCAACAAAAAAAGATGAATACCTGAAAGCGGCTGATAAGAGAGCGGAAAACCTGATAAACAGGCTTGTTTCGGATGATAATTATAAAAACTACCTAAGGGCTGATAATGGGACAAGACCATTTTTTCATGCAGCAGACGCTGGTCTTCCGATAGTTGCCTTAGCAGAATATTTACCCATTGCTAAAGGAGAAAAACTAGAAAAGGCAATGGAAACCATAAGAAAGTATATGGAATTTCAGCTTGAAATAACGGCTGAGGTAAATAATCCATTTGGTTACGCAAGACAATATGTGCAAAATAAAGAAGGGGTGAGGCGTTCTTCTTTTTTCTATCCTCATGACGCGGAAACTGCTCCGTGGTGGCAAGGCGAAAATGCCCGACTTGGTTCACTTGCAACTGCTGCCCGCCTATCAGCGCCATATTTTGAATCAGATAAAAATTTTCAGAATAAATTAAAGAGGTATTCATGGGATCAGCTAAACTGGATTTTAGGATTAAACCCCTATGATGCTTCTATGTTGCAGGGAACAGGAAGAAACAATATTGAATATATGTTCTTCAATACTTATCAGTATACCAATGCGCCGGGCGGAATTAACAATGGCATAACGGGAGGGTTTTATAATCCAAACGATATAGATTATGATCTCAGATATGCACAAACGGGCAAAGATGATGATTGGCGATGGGCCGAGCAGTGGCTTCCCCATGCCTCCTGGTATTTGATAGCTATTTCATTAAAGTAGGAAGAGGGAAGAGGGAAGTTTGACAGCTTCTGACTTCCTACTTCCCACTTCCAGCTTATAAATTTAACGTACAAAATGAGCAACTCATTCCTTTCACTTAACCTTCCCAAACAAAGAATTCTTTCCATTGATGCTTTCAGGGGAATTACCATCCTTACCATGATTTTTGTTAATGAAGTTGCAGGAATATCGGGTATACCCCAATGGATGAAACATATGCCAGCCAATGCTGATGCCATGACTTTCGTTGATGTGGTTTTTCCTGCTTTCTTGTTTATTGTGGGTATGTCTATTCCCTTTGCCATACAACAAAGGATCAAGAAAGGAGACAGTTTTTGGAAGTTGCAGGGCCATATTCTTTCAAGAACAATTGGCTTACTGGTATTAGGTGTTTTTATGGTCAACGGAGAAAGTGATTATAATGAGGAGGCTATGGGTATATCAATACATATTTGGAGTTTATGTTTTTATGTCGCTGTTATTCTTGTCTGGAATGTTTATTCTTTTGAAAACAAGAATTGGACATACTTGCTTCGTTTCACAGGAATAATAGGTTTGATAGCTTTAGCCACAATTTATCGATCAGGAGATGGAAGTGAATACATGCAGCCAAGGTGGTGGGGAATTTTAGGATTGATTGGTTGGGCTTATCTGTATGCCTGTATTTTCTTTCAGCTTTTAAGAGCAAATAAGTTGGGCCTGCTCATTATGGTGTTGATTTGTACCGGAATTTACATCTTAGGGCAGCAGGAATTTTCCAGGAATACTTTTTTGATCTGGACAACCAATCAAGCCGGAAATGCTGTTCACACTTCAATTGTATTGTGTGGAACCATCTTATCTCTCATATTCTTCAATCACAATGATTCAACAACAAGAAATAAAAAGTTCGCAGAAGCCGCGCTTTTTACTTTAGGTCTGGTAGTTGCCGGTTATTTGCTGAGGCCGTATTTCCATATTTCGAAAATATTTGCTACGCCTACCTGGGCCTTTTACAGTGTGGTACTTTGCTGCATTATTTTTACTTTATTGTATATTCTTATAGATCTTAAACAAATCAGGAATTGGACACGTTTTTTTCAACCTGCTGCTTCTAATCCGCTTTTGGTGTATATTACTCCTCCAATTTTGTTTAATATTTTCCAGGAATTTAATTTTTATCCCGTTCCTAAAAACCTACTTTACGGTCTTCCTGGTGTACTGTGGTGTTTTATTTATGCTGTGATAATTATGTGGTCGGCGCGAGGACTTAATAAATTGAAAATAAGGCTACAATTGTAATTCTTAATTTAAATGATTATTTACATAAATTATTTCATTTCCCAGAATTCTAAATTGTCATTCTTTAAGCCTATTTTATATATCTTTATCTTCTCTACCCTAACATTTAAAAGAACAAACACTTTATTTAAATTATCTTTTTTATGGTAAAACCTATTTTTACTTATCTTTTCTTTTTTTTACTTGCCTTCAACGGATTAAGCGAAAAATTAGACTCACTGCTGGAAGTGAGGGGTTTTTGCATCGCCGCTCCACGTCCTGACAGACTCTCTGAATTTGTTACTTTTATTGACAAGGAACTTGCCCCAAGAAAGGTAAACACGTTGATACTTAGGGTAGATTTTAATTACCAGTTTCAATCACATCCTGAACTTCGTGATAGCATAGCTTTATCGCAAAACGACGTGAAAAAAATTGTCGCCGTTTGCAAAAAACACAAGATCAATTTAATACCTCAAATAAATCTTCTAGGCCATCAATCCTGGGCCGGTACTGTTCACAATCTCTTGAGGGTGTATCCACAATTTGATGAAACACCACATGTAAAAATGCCTGTTAAATATGAATGGCCTAATGAGGATGGTTTGTATTGTAAAAGTTATTGTCCGCTTCATCCGGATGTTCACAAAGTAGTCTTTGCATTGGTGGATGAGATTTGCCAGGCTTTCGAGTCCAATGCTTTTCATGCAGGCATGGATGAAGTTTTTTATTTAGGCGATGAAAAATGTCCAAGATGCGGTGGAAGAGACAAAGCCGAATTATTTGCCGGGGAAGTGAGAAAGATAAGTGAACATTTGGCCAGGGCAGACAGGAGATTATGGATCTGGGGAGATCGTTTAATTGAAGGAAAAGAGACTGGATTGGGTATGTGGGAAGCCAGTTTCAATAACACCCATCGGGCAATAGATATGGTTCCAAAGAACGTGATGATTTGTGACTGGCATTATGAAAGACCGGATAAAACGCCTGTATATTTTGCTATGAAAGGGTTTGATGTGGTGACTTGTCCCTGGAGAAAGCCAGAAGTGGCTGTTGCCCAGTTAAATGATATGGTCAATTATAGAAAAGAATCTACTCCGGAAATGGGAAGCCATATGAAGGGAATGTTGCAAACGGTATGGTCCGATGCCGGCGAGTTTCTTGATGGATATTATGGGAAAAAGAAAGACGAGGAAAGAGGCGGAGAAACTGACTGGAATTGTTTTAAGAGGTTGTTTGATGAAATTGGTAAACTGGAGTAGAAGAAAAGACGCTGAAATGTCTCAATTTTCCTGTTAAATCGTTTTATATAAACCTTTGTTGTAACTTTCAAATTATCAGAAAGAGATCGGTAGCTGGAAAACTTTCCCAATGGGATGATTTGTAACTCATTATTGACAAAATTTTAAATCAGAATTAAACAGCAGCTTTCGTTGTTCTTTCTTAAACTAAATTAAAAACAACTTATATTGAATTATTCAAAAGAAGAAAAAAAAGCTCATTCCATTGATCATCTTGGAGAAGCAAGAGAATATTGGTGGAACGAGGATTTTTTGGAATTGCTTTCTAAAAGACTTTCACTTTCTACTTGTAAAACTGTTGCCGATATCGGATGTGGAACAGGCTCCATGACAATGCATCTTGCCAAACACTTTTCAGAAGGGGCAATGATCAAAGGACTGGACTTTGAGAAAAGACATTTAAAAGCTGCCAGACAAAAAATAAGAAAAAACAAGGATTTTGATTGTATAGAATTTGAATTTGTCGAAGGCAATGCGAATAATTTGCCTTTTGCAGAGGATGAAATGGACCTCACTTTCTGCCAGACTTTACTCATTCACGTACCGGATCCATTAGAAGTAATCCAGGAGATGAAAAGAGTAACAAAAGAAGATGGATGGATTGTAGCATTAGAACCGAATAACCTCGTTTCCAATTTAATGTTTGACAGTTATGCTCAAACAGATTACAATGTTAAAGACATGCTTGAAGTAATTGAAGTGAGGCTTCGATGTGAAAAAGGGAAGAAAAGGCTAGGCGAAGGTTTCAGTTCTTTGGGCGATGTGCTGCCGGATTTGTTTCTTCAAGCAGGACTTACAGATATACAAGTATGGATTGCAGACAAAGCGTTGGCATTGATCCCACCTTATGATACCCGGGAAAAAAGGGTAAGAGCCAGTCAATTGATAGAATGGCTTGAAACAAACACCGGTGGATTAGAATATGATGATAACCTCAGATATTTTAAAGCAGGGGGAGGGAAAAAAGAGGATTATGATTCCTTTTGGTTGAAGCAAAGTGAATACAAAAAATATATGCTGGATCAGCTAAAGGAGGAAAAGTTTGTATCTGCAGGTGGCAATATGATGTATATTGTTGCTGGACGAGTTGCCTCTTAACCCTTGGAGGGTTTTAAACCCCTCCAAGGGTACCTAATTTCTTTTCTAAATTTATTAATGGAAAATGTCAGTTTTGAAGCCATCCGTGAGTATTGTCTCTCTAAAAAATTAGCAGCAGAAGATACTCCTTTTGGACCCGAAGCTCTGGTCTTTAAGGTATGTGGAAAAATGTTTGCCCTGCTGACTTTTGATGGGGAAGTATTACGAATAAATCTAAAAAATTCTCCTGAAATAAATCTTGAACTCAGAGAGCAATACTCCTTTATCTCTCCAGGCTATCATATGAATAAAAAGTACTGGAATACTATCTTGATTAATGACTACATAAATAAGGACCTTTTGTTTTCTCTCGTTGACCAATCTTATTTGGCTGTGGTAAATGGATTGCCTAAAAAATTGAAGGAGAGTCTAATATAAGCGCTAAGGCGTATAATTATCAATTAGAAATTTATCAATAAAGAATTCTGCAAATCCATCTTGCTGATTATTGCTCAAAACAGCGAAGTTAAATTTTGCCACATTTTTTAAATCCAAAGGCGTTTTTCCCCCTTTAAAAGAAGAAAGTAAAACCTTTTTAGTGGTAAAGCTATCTGAAGGCCGCAAAATAATGTGATTCTGAGCACCGCCATGAATATTATATTCCCTTAGCTGAAGGATTAACGGTTGATTGGATTTGTAACGGACAATAATAAACTGGCTTTTACTCATGTCAACCTTGAGGGCTTCTTCACTTGAGGGAGTGGAAGGATTTATTGGAAAAGACATTTCGCCATATTGTTTTACTTTAAATTTTGCATGGGCAATCCATTTGCCATTTTCATTGATCAAACAACTTTTAGAATCAATAGGAAAATAGGCGATTGTCTTCGAATCATGTCCGGTTTTCCATTGAGTAAAGCCTGAAATGGATTGACTTACCGAATAATAATGAAGCATTATCAACGCTAAAGTCTTTATTGATTTTGAAATCATTTTCTCTTTTAATTAAGCTATCCGAAAATATTATGTTTCAGAAAACTTTTCTCTTTCTGATACAAAATAAAAAATCCTTGCAGTTGTCTGCAAGGATCTTATATATGTTCAAAAGATTAATTCAATTATAAAAATTTCAATACTTGCTCGCCCATAGCTTCTGTCCCCAAAATCATATTGGCAGGAGTAGTTGAATCGGCAATATCTCTTGTACGGAAACCTTCTTTCAATACTTTATCTACAGCATTGATCACCGCTTCGGATTCTGCTTTCATTCCAAAGGAAATGTCGAGCAATAAAGCAGCGGATAGGATAGAGGCCAAAGGATTTGCCACGCCTTTTCCGGTAATATCGTGGGCTGAACCATGGATAGGCTCATAAACGCCTGTACCATCACCAATAGAAGCAGAAGCCAGCATGCCCATAGAACCTGCTATTTGAGAAGCTTCGTCTGTTAAGATATCTCCAAAAAGATTCGCAGTTACCACCACATCAAAACGTCTTGGATCTTTGATCAGCAACATAGCGGTAGCATCTACAAATTGGTGTTCTACCTCTACATCTGGATATTCTGCTGCAAGTTTCTGAATTACTTCTCTCCACAAACGACTTGTTTCGATTACGTTCGCTTTATCTACTGAACACAATTTCTTACGACGGGTTCTTGCAGCCTCAAAGGCTTTGCGTCCGATCCGCTCTACTTCGAACTTGCTATATTGAGCAATATCATAGGCAGTATCACCACCATCTTTCCGTCCTTTTTCCCCAAAATAAATATCGCCCGTAAGTTCTCTGAAAAACAGAATGTCGGCACCTTTCAGGATTTCAGGTTTGATACTGGACGCACCTAACAGTTCATCAAACAATTTAATGGGACGAAGGTTAGCATACAAACCAAGCTCTTTTCTCATTTTCAATAAACCTTGCTCCGGACGTACTTTGGCAGAAGGATCATTGTCATACTTAGGATGTCCAACCGCTCCGAAAAGAACAGCATCCGATTTTCTCATTTTTTCCAATGACTCATCGGGTAGGGGATTGCCAGTAGCTTCGATGGCTACGTGTCCAATTAAAGCCTCATCATAAGTGAATTCATGATTAAACTTGGCGGCAATTCTATCCAATACTTTTTTACCGACAGCAGTTACTTCCTGCCCAATTCCATCTCCCGGAACAATAAGAATGTGTTTTTTTGACATAGTTGTTTTAATAAGTTGGGAGTGGGGAGATGGAAGTTGGAAGTGGCGGAAGAGACTTCCTGCTTCAATCTTCCCGCTTCCCACTCAATTCGTGTTTTATTTTTATAAAATTTTAAAAGAAAGTGAAGTTGTAAATGGAAATAACTTCCCACTTCCATCTTCCCGCTTAAATCAAATTCAGCATTTTCTCTGTCGCCTTAATTGCTGCAACCGTTTGATCGCTGTCGAGGCCACGGGTTTTGAATTCTTTCTGGTTGTGTTCCCAGGTAATAATGGTTTCGCATAATGCATCCGATTTACCTCCAGGAGGAATACGAACCGTGTAATCTACCAGGTTTGGCAGTAGTATTTTCTTTTGTTTGTATACCTTTTTCAAGGCATTTACAAAAGCATCGTATTGACCATCTCCCTGGGCATGTTCTTCAAAAGATTCACCTTCAATACAGATGTCCAAAGTAACAGAGGGCTTTAAATCCTTCGAGTGTGTAAGTACATAGTTTTTGATTTGAACTTTTTGCTCGATGATGGAACTGCTGTCCAGAATATCTGAAATTATATAAGGTAGATCTGCAGGCGTAACTACTTCCTTTCTGTCGCCAAGTTCAATTACCCTTTGAGTTACTTTTTTCAGATCCTCGTCAGATAAGTTAATGCCTAACTGGAGAAGGTTATTTTCAATGTTCGCCTTTCCGCTTGTTTTGCCTAAGGCATATATCCTTTTGCGGCCAAAACGTTCAGGAATCAGATCATTAAAATATAGCTTGTTCTTTTTATCGCCGTCGGCATGTATTCCGGCAGTTTGAGTAAATACATTTTCACCCACTACAGGTTTATTGGCCGGTATTCTGAAACCGGAAAATGTTTCCACCAGCTTGCTTACGGAATACAAAGATTTTTCCACTACTGAAGTTTTTACCTCCGGGACGTAATCTTTCAGAACTGCAACAGCGCTGGATAATGGAGCATTTCCCGCCCTTTCGCCCATACCGTTAATGGTAAGATGCAATCCGCTTGCACCCGCTTTTGTTGCTTCCAGTACATTCGCAATGCTAAGGTCATAATCATTGTGGGCATGAAAATCAAAATGGAGTTGAGGATAGCGATTTACCAATTCAGAAACATAGGCGAATGTTTCCGAAGGAATCAATACCCCAAGTGTATCGGGTAACATTACCCTTTTTATAGGCTGATCCTTTAAAAAATCAAGATATTGCAAGACATATTCCCTGGAATGACGCATACCATTGCTCCAGTCTTCAAGGTAAATGTTGCACTGAAGACCTTTTTTGTTTGCCAGTGCAATGACTTTTGCTACATCGGAAAAATGTTCTTCAGGTGTTTTCTTAAGCTGATAGGTGAGGTGATTTAAAGAGCCTTTGGTAAGAAGATTCATTACTTTTGCACCTGCTTTAATCATCCAGTTTATGGAGACATCTTTGTCTACAAAAGTGAGTACCTCTACTTTATCAAGACAATCATTAGAGGCAGCCCATTCTGTGATCTTTCTTACCGCCTCAAACTCACCATCCGAAACCCTTGCTGAAGCTACTTCTATCCTGTCGACCTTTACTTCAGTTAGTAAAAGTTGGGCAATGGTCAGTTTTTCCAATGCAGAAAAAGAAACTCCACTGGTTTGTTCACCATCGCGAAGGGTCGTATCCATTACTTCAATGTAACGTTGCGACTTTTTTACTTTTCCGGGAGGAATGGTTACCTGGTTATATAGCTCTGGCGTCTGCAAATGATTTGATCTCCTCTTTCATGGATTGTAAATAATCTATATCATCGTAGCCGTTAAGCAGATTGTGCTTTTTGTACCCGTTGATGTCAAATGATTCTTTTTCACCGGTTGAAAGAATGGTGATGGTTTGTGTCGGAAGATTTACTTCTAATTCTGATTTGGGATCTTTTTCAATTGCAGCGAAGATCTTTTCAAGGAATTCAGGACTTACCTGTACCGGTAAAATACCTACATTGATGGAGTTATTTTTAAATATATCCGCAAAAAAGCTGGATACTACACATCTGAAACCATAATCATAAACCGCCCAGGCAGCATGTTCACGGCTGCTTCCGCTACCGAAGTTTTTTCCGCCTATCAATATTTTGCCTGAGTAACGAGGGTTATTCAGCACAAAATCCTGTTTTGGGGTATTGTCGTTATTGTATCTCCAGTCTCTGAAAAGATTGTCACCAAAACCTTCGCGCTTAGTCGCTTTAAGAAAACGTGCCGGAATGATTTGATCCGTATCCACATTTTCAATAGGAAGAGGTACGGCAGAACTTCTCAGAGTATTAAATTTATCGTAAGCCATGTTTGTTAATTGAAACTTAGTTTTTATTAAATTATTTTTCTAGTTGGAAGCGGGGAGATGGAAGTGGAAACTATAGCAATTCAGTGTTTACTTCCCCACTTCCCTCTTCCTTCTTCCTTCTCCCTTACATCAATTCTCTCGGGTCAGTTACATATCCCGTGACAGCCGCAGCTGCGGCTACAAGAGGACTTGCAAGTAATGTTCTTGCGCCTGGGCCTTGACGACCTTCGAAGTTTCTATTGCTGGTACTTACGGCATATTTTCCGGCAGGAATCTTATCGTCGTTCATGGCAAGACAAGCGGAACAGCCCGGTTCACGCAATTTAAAACCTGCTTCTGTTAATATGTCAAGAATACCTTCTTCTTTAATTTGTTGAACCACAATATGTGAACCCGGAACAACCCATGCGGTTACATGATCAGCTTTTTTACGTCCTTTTATGATAGAAGCAAATGCACGGAAATCTTCAATTCTACCATTTGTGCAGCTTCCGATAAATACAAAGTCAATCTTTTTGCCGATCATTTTATCATCTTCATGAAAACCCATATAGTTCAATGACTTTTCATAAGTAGCCACACCGCCACTCAGATCTTTTGCTTTAGGAATAAGGCTTGATATACCCATGCCCATTCCAGGGTTGGTACCGTAAGTAATCATCGGCTCAATGTCAGCCGCATTGTATGTGTATTCCAGATCGAAAGTAGCGCCTTCGTCTGTTTTTAAAGTCTTCCAATAAGCAAGCTGTTTATCCCATTCAGCGCCTTTTGGTGCTTTTTCCCGACCATTGATATAATTAAAAGTGGTTTCATCCGGAGCGATCATTCCTCCACGGGCACCCATTTCAATACTCATGTTACAAACCGTCATTCGGCCTTCCATGGTCATTTTTTCAAAAACATCACCGGCATATTCAACAAAATATCCTGTAGCGCCACTGGTAGATATTTTTGAAATAATATATAAAATAACATCTTTTGGAGTAACGCCTTTTCCCAAAGTTCCATTTACATTTATTCTCATTTTCAATGGCTTAGGCTGCATAATACATTGCGAAGACAATACCATTTCCACTTCGGAAGTTCCGATACCAAATGCTATTGCCCCGAATGCGCCATGCGTTGAAGTATGAGAGTCCCCACAAACAATGGTCATTCCGGGAAGAGTAATACCATTTTCAGGGCCTACCACGTGAACAATGCCATTTTTAGGATTACCTAGTCCCCAATGAGAAATATTGTATTTTTTAGAATTGTCTTCTAATGCTTTTAACTGATTGGCAGACAATGGATCTGCAACAGGTAAATGCTGATTAATGGTGGGAGTATTGTGATCGGCTGTAGCGAACGTAAATTCAGGATATAATACTTTCAATCCTCTGCTTTCCAATCCAAGAAATGCGACTGGACTTGTTACTTCATGAATAAAGTGCCTGTCAATGAAAAATACATCAGGCCCATCTTCGATCTTTCTAATAACATGTGAATCCCAAACTTTATCAAAAAGGGTACTCGGTTTATTGCTCATTTTTTATGATTTTGAATATTCTATAAATCTTGTGTTGGTATTGGAACAACAAAATATTTGTAAAGGTGGTTTTTTATTTATGCAAATAAGGTAATTGTAAATTCATTCAGGGTTGCAAATGTAAAGAAAAACCTAAATAAACCTTTCTCTCTCCGAATAATAAAAAGCCACGATGTTTTGTTTTTTTATTGATTTTGATTCGTAAAATTAATTTGATTATTCATATTTGGAAAATATCAAATTTTGCAAGCATTGATACTTATAAAGTATTATGGAACTTAGACACCTTATTTATTTTAAAACCGTTGCAGAGGAACTTCATTTTACAAAAGCATCGGAAAAGCTTTTTATAGCCCAACCTCCGCTGAGCCGTCAGATAAAGGAACTGGAAACAGAGCTGGGAGTGAAGTTGTTTGAAAGAAACAATAAAAGGGTAAGCTTAACAGAAGCAGGAAAATATTTTAAAGAAGAAGTTGAAGGAATATTATCCAAACTGGAAGAAGCCGGGAATAGAGCTAGGCAAATTGCGCTAAGTGATAGTGGCGAGTTGAAAATCGGTTACATTAGTTCTGTTTATCAGTTGGATTTATCGCAAGTTTTGAAAGAAATGAAAAAGGTGTATCCGCATGTCAGAACAAGTCTGTTTGAAACCCCGACGGTAAAGCAGGTAGACGCGCTGGAAAAAGGAATGCTGGACGTTGGAATTCTCAGAGCTCCCGTGCATTCTGAAAAATTAAAACAACAGACCTTATTTTTAGATCCATTTATCATAATTACTCCGGAGTCTATTCCTCCCTTTCAAAATCAGAAAGCATTATCCTTAATCGTCAAGGAAATGCCTTTTATCTTTTTCAACAGATTGTATGCGCCCAGTTATTATGAAAAGCTAGTTGAAATATGCGAGCGGTTGGGATTTAAGCCCAACATTCAACATGAGGTAAACAATGTCCATTCTATTTTACAACTGGTTGAAGCGGGTTTGGGAGTTTCCATTATACCGGCGTCTTTGCAAAAACAATATAAAAGCTTGAAGGTAAAGTTTATTCCATTAGAAAATATTGCCATTAATACAGAAATAGTGCTTGCATATAAAGAATCCAAAGTAAGCCAGGTGGCTAAGTGGTTTATTGAGAAATATGCCAAAAGGTTTTGATGGGTTATAACTAAGAGGAAAACACAAATGAAAACCGCAAAAGTCGTATCCACCCTTGATAATTATTTTCAGCTAGCAATGCAGATCTATACTGAGATCTGGAATTAATTTAATTATTCTACGAAAGAAATCTACAAAAACAGAACCTCAATTAACTCCCGCATTCTTATAGAAAGATTAAATGAAGTTTAGGAAGAAATCATCAACCTAAAAAAAGTTGCTGCCGTATCTAATTTAATTTGTTTTTTTTCTCACCTTCAAAACATTACGGTTATGAATAATCTTTTTTTACCCCACCAGAATCTTTGCCGCGGCCTGAAATTCCTTAACGGATTAAGCTGTTTTAAACTCGCTTTTACGTTTTTAACCCTTCTAACATTAAATTCTTTCGCTCAACCCGCCCCAATTATGGAGTGGAAGAAAAGCTATGGAGGTCCTGAATCTGATTATATTAAAGCTTGGGCCGAAATGAGTGACGGATACCTCATAGGAGGAAGTACATATTCAGGGGCAGGTAACGATAAATCTGAGCCCAATTATGGAGATTTTGATTATTGGATTATAAAGATAGATAAGCAGGGAAATAAGCAATGGGATAAATCTTTTGGAGGCTCGGGGAGGGACAATTTGTTTTCAATTGTACCCATAGAAGGGGGATTTCTTTTATGTGGTACCTCCGATTCAGGCATCAGTGGAAATAAGAGCCAGGTAGGAAGAGGCGAAAATGATTATTGGGTGGTGAAAATTTCAAATACCGGAGTGAAAATATGGGATAAGCGATTTGGAGGTTCGGAAAATGATGACCTAAGCAGGGCAATAGAGACTTCGGACGGAGGCTTTATTTTAGCTGGGACTTCCTATTCAGAAATAAGTGGCGATAAGACTGAGGCATTGAGATCTCCTAATAAGATATATGGAGATTTCTGGTTAGTTAAAATCAATGCAAACGGTACTAAAATTTGGGATAAAAGCTATGGCGGAGCAGGAACGGACGGACATGGAAATGATATGCTCACTTCTCTCGCTGCATCAAATGATGGCGGATTCTTATTAGGAGGAAATTCAAATTCGTTGAATGGATTTGAAAAATCAGAAGATTCAAATGGTCAATTTGATTTTTGGTTGGTTAAGATTAATTCGACGGGAGATAGAGTGTGGGACAAGACGTTTGGCGTGGAGGAGGATGAAAGGTTGACAGATGTAATAAGTTCTCCTGATGGAGGATACGTTATAGCAGGTGTTATAACCAAATTAGAAGACCCAAGTGAATGGACTTCATTTTATAAGGAAATCTTGTTGAGAAAAGTGAATTCTCAGGGAACTACCATTTGGAGTACTATTTATAATCCAGAACCTGATTATAAGGGCGATATAGATGTTATTGATCTTGCCATGGATTCTGAGGGATTTTATTTGCAATATAATAATTATGAATACCCACAGGCAAAATATTTAGCAAAGTATAACTGGGAAGGGGTAAACGTCTACCATATACCATTAGATATGGATAGATATGAACGTTCTTCCTTTTTAGAAATAAATAAAACAGGTGAGGCCTTTTTAGGTTTTTGGTCAGAATTGTATGAGCTAGACTACGGGTTATTAAAATTGAAAACTGAACTGTCCAATACTATGCCTGAATTAACACTGAAATTATCACGAAGAGAAAATTATCACTTATTAAAAGAAAATTATGAGGTATTAGAAATGGACGCATTGCCTTTTTATATTTCGTCACAGATAACAAAAGTGGAATTTTATGTAGACAACGCCAAAATAGGAGAAGACAATACAGCCCCGTACACATACTTCTGGACGGAAGTTGAAGGAAATCACGAGGTAAAGGCTATTGCTTACACCTCCAACGATACATTTGAATCCAAGACGCTTGACTGGAAAGTTTATTTATTTTATGGCGCTCAGGCAGAGGCTTCTTACAATATCATATCAGATGCAGGAACCCATTCAGTGAAAGAAGAGGATTACCAGACACTTAACGGAGGTTCGTCTGTAAGCATGTGGGACGTGGGTGATAAAGTAAGTTTTTTTCTCAATGTACCTGATGGGGAATATATAATAAAAGTAAGACTTCGATCGGGCTATCATACGCCCACACATGCAGATCCGACAAGCTATTGGCCAGATGGATATTCATTTAAAGTCAACAATCAACTTGTAACATTTCAAGGAGATGAGAGCACAATATCCGAAAAGGACGATTCTTATGGAGGATCTTACTGGGGTACCATGGTTTCAGCCCCCACATTAATAGAAAGAAGTTATAGAAGCTTAGAAATTCAGACCCATAAGCAATGGGGAGGAATTGATTATATAGAATTAGTCCCATTATCCAGGAAAATTGAAGCTGAAACAAACTATTATGTAGAAAATGAAGCAGGCAGTAGGCCCATCGGCGTAGAAAGTTACCCTACCTTAAGTAACGGATCATCCGCCAAAATCTGGGATATAGGTGATAAAATACGAATTAGGTTGTGGCGAGCCCAGGGACGCTATATAATTAAAGCAAGGGTTAGGTCGGGTTACTATACTTCAACCTTCTCAAGTCCCAAGCGTTTTTGGCCCGATGGCTATACTTTCTCAATTAATGTAACTTCAACAAAATTCACAGGAGATCCTTCTACCATTTCCGGAAAAGATATGGCTTATGGAGGATCTTACTGGGGAATTATGGAATCTGATGTTATCTATTTAAACACTGATGATAATCTTTATGTTCAAGCCAATTATGAATGGTTGGGCGTGGATTACGTGGAATTGGTACCGGTTGAAAGTTCCGGTGCAAGATTGGGTGTTTCGGAAATTGTACAAATTAAAAGACCGGAAGTTTATCCCAATCCATTTAGAAATACGGTTCGTATTGATTTGCCCGAAACGATGAACGATAAGGTTTCCTTAACGCTTTATGATTCATTTGGAAAAATAATAATTCAGGAATTAAAAGTAGCGGATAATCAAGTTGGTTTGGTGTTGGATTTATCTTCGAAAAACCTCCCGTCCGGGCTATATTTATTAAAGCTGAAAACCCAATCCGGAGAAAAGACTATGCGGCTGACCAAAGAGTAAGGACATTTAAAATCGGAATATCAGAGAAGATTACTTTGGTAAAAATAAAAGGTTATTACGATGACATCCCGTGAATCTTAATAGTGAATCAGGGATGTCATCTGATGTTTTTCTGTAATCTACTGTCAGAACTGAATTATTTTAGTTTCATATCCAACATGAGAAATGGATAATTCCCCTAAAGTTGAATTTGGTTTAATTGTAAAAGTCCCATTCTTGTTGGTTAGGATTCCAATAGTTGTACCCATTTGGACAATGACCGCACCTTCGAGAGGTCTGCCCATCTTGTCCAGTACCGTTCCTTCGATTATGGTTTTACCATTTGAACTGGATTTGTTAAAGGATACCGAAAACTTATGGTTTAACGGATTTGTCTTTGCGGTGACCTTTGTTTTTCCATCTTTTGATTGAGTGAATTTTACCGGCATGGTAAAACTTGCTTTGACCGCCACGCCCTTTTGTTCCCCAGGTATCCACTTTGGACTTTGAGAAATAACCCGCAGGGCTTCCTTATCACAATCCGGGTCTAATCCTTTCACAATTTTTGGATGAGTAACATTTCCTTTTTCATCAATTTCAAAAGAAACATATACTATGCCTTCGATACCATTTTCCCGGCTTTTTGCAGGAAATGCTATATTGCCCGTTGCGTACTTTGTCCACTGCTCCATTCCACCTGGAAATTCAGGCAATTTTTCTACAACGGTAAATACTTCCTTGGTTTCCTTTGAGTTAGAGGATTTTATTTCCGCTTCATCCATTGCCTGCTTTTGGCAAGATGCTATAAATAACACTCCAGGGAAGAATGCAATAAGCGCAGCAATTTTCCAGCTTTTTATTTTCTTTTTATTGGTCTGCATTATTGAAATTCGTTTAATAGTTAAAGAATTATTAAAATGATTCGCAAGGGGGTAACCTGCTGATTGTAATGCAATTCTGGCCAGAAGATTGCAATAGTCATTCACTTCATTATCCTCAACAGCTCGCGAATCTGCCTCAAATTCATGTTGTTGAATGAGTTTCTTTTTATAAATTCTGATTAAAGGATTAAACCAGAATATTATTGCTATAATGTTGCTGAAGATTAAATCCAGGGTGTGTAATTGAGATACATGAACCTTTTCATGCTCCAGTATTTTCTGTTTCTCTGATGGCAAAAGATAGGAAGCATTTCCAATGAAAATGAAGTTGAAAAAAGAAAATATGTAATTTTCCTCGATAGATTCTGTTACCAAACAATTGTTCCATCTATAAGTATCCTTCCATAGGATAAGTTTAATAAGTTTTGCTAACTGAATTATGAAAATAGAGAAGAATGTAGTTAATCCTATAAAATACACTGCGGCTAAAAATGTCCATAAATCAGTAGTTGTTAACCAATCCAGGTAGGAAGAAGTTTTTTTGCCGGCAGATACTATAACCTGAGGCAGCCAATAGGATTGTGCATTCATTGCAACAGGACCTGTTAATTCCAAAGCAGAATTGTTATTCAGGGGAATTAATGGAATCAGCAGGGAGATTAACATAGACAAAAGAAGGAAAAAGCGATTTAGTCGAAAATGACTTTCATTCCTTAAAAAGATCAGGTAGAATGCTAGGAACAGCAGGAGGTAAAAGTTTGACTCCCAAAAGAAATAAACAAATGATCTCATTGTTTTTTGTTTTTAAGTTCATCTAGCTGTTTCATTAGCTGGTCAATTTCCTGTACAGACATCTTGGACTCATTAGTAAAAAATGACACCAGGTTTTTAAAGGATCCATTAAAGTAGCCGGCAACAAAATTGTTCAAACTGAAATGGCTATAGTCTTCTTTTGAAATTAATGGAAAGTATTCATGCGTTTTTCCAAAAGCCTTATGATTCACAAAGCCTTTTGTTTCAAGTATCCTGACGATAGTGGAGACCGTATTGTAAGCTGGCGTTGGTTCACGCATTTCATTAATTATGTCCTTAACAAGCGCCTTTTTTAGCTTCCATATTATTTGCATAATTTGTTCTTCAGCCTTCGTTAATTCCTTCATAATTTTAACATAAAATTTATTAAAACTAGATAATTAGTTTTAAAACTAAAAACTTAGTTTATGTTTATTATTCTACCATAAAATAATAGGAATATAGAACTCGAAGCCAAGCGAAATGGAAGAGTGGATCAATCAAATTGACCGAAATACAAAGAAGTTTATAGAAAGTTTTGTCGGCCTGAGCCCGAGCAACTGAACTGGAAACCTAATTCTAGAACCTGGAGTATTGCCCAAAACATTGACCATATTATCCTGGTTAACCGTTCTTACTTTCCTAAAATCGATGACCTAAAGCAAGGGAAAAACAAATTACCTTTCTTAGCAAAATTTGGCTTTATTGTTACTTTCTTTGGGAATTCAATTAAAGGATATGCGCAACCTGATAGAAAAAAGAGGACTAAAACTTTTAGAATCTGGGACGCAGACAAAAGCAATTTTTCAAAAAATATTCTCGATGATTTTCAAAGGCATCAAGCCGAGCTTAAAAGGTATATAGAGGATTCAGGAAATTTAATAAAAGGGAAAGCTATAATTTCCTCCCCCGCAAATAAATATTTTGTTTATACGCTTGCGGCTGCTTTTGACATAATTGTTGTGCATGAAGAAAGGCATTATAATCAGGCCATGGGATTGTTAGAAGGGATGCTGAGGGCTTCGGCTACCGCCCATGTTGATAAATGCTAATCATCCTGTACTTGCTTTAATTTTTTTTGGCATTAAAGTCGTGAGCTGTTAATTTTTTAGTTTCCATGAGGTGTTAATTGTTTAATAACAAGTTTATTATTAACTTATTACATCTTTTTATAAAGCAAGGGTTCCAAACAAAATTTTCAATTATGCCAATTTTTATGGACAGACATGATGTGTCTGGAGTAACTGCAAAAGGTGCAGCGGAAGCTCATGGAAAAGACCTTGAAATACAGGAAGAATATGGTTGTAATTGTATGACATACTGGGTTGACGAAGACAGGGAAAATGTATTTTGCCTGATCGATGCACCTGACATAAAAGCAGTAAAGGACATGCACAGAAGGGCGCATGGATTAATTCCACATGCAATTGTGGAAGTGGACAGTAATTTGGTCAAGGCTTTTCTCGGAAGAATTCATGATCCGGTTCACTCTAAAAGAAATCGTGTGACAGAGATCTCCATTTTTAACGATCCGGCATTTCGGTCGCTTTTAGTGGCCGATTTAAAGGACAAAGCGTTGTTTGCCTGCAAATATGGGCGAGAGCGTAGCCATGAGCTAATTAAAAAATTTAACCATCTGATGGAACAAGCGGCAAAAAGTTTTAAAGGAAGCACGGTTGAAAAATATAATGAGTTTTTAATTTCTTTTACCTCCGTAACCAATGCAGTGGATTGTGCAATTAAATTACAGGAGTTAATCAAGTCACAAAATTTGCACAAGGATCTTCCAAAAGTAGAATTGCAAATCGGAATAACCGCTGGAGTTCCTCTTACGGATAGTAATAACCTTTTTGGTGATGCTGTAGAAATGGCCAGGAGTTTAAGGTTCATTGCCCATTCAAGCCATATCAAAACTACTGCCATCATCAAAGACTTATATAAAGGTAGAGCCCCTCAGCTTTTTGATGACTACCAACAAATAAGAACCCTAAATAAAAATGAGGAGCATTTTCTTCACAGTCTGATCAATGTAATTCATCAAGCGCTATCTGATAATAATTTTAATATCACCCAATTCAGTAAACAAATCGGTGTTTCTAAGTCTCAATTATATCGTAAAACAGTGAATCTAACAGGTCTTTCGCCAAATGATTTTTTTCATGAAATACGATTAGATAAGGCCGTTAAATTAATGTATTTTCAAAATAAAAGCATAGCTGAGACTTCGTATTTGTTAGGCTTTGCAAGTCCTTCCTATTTTACCAAATGCTTCAAAAAACGATTCAATGTGCTGCCTGTAGATTTTTGTAAGAGTATTGCCTGAGAAAGTATTCAATTATCTGTAAAATGGTCTAATAGTGCCGGTTATTGAATGATTTCTCCCTTTCCATAAAATCATCTTTCTGTAATTTCATATAGTATTTATTTAAATAAATTGATATGAAATAGCCATGATTTAAAATCACTTAAACGAGGATGAATATTTAATGGCGTATTCCATGTGACAACTAAAAATAAATTATAAACACATGAAACCCTTCAAAAACCAGATCACTTTAGCGATTACGCTTTTGGTGCTCACCACTGGGTTTGCTTTTTCACAGCAAACTGCCCCTGACTTATCTGATAATCAAGTAAAAAAAAATGAGATCATGAACACAGACAGTAAATTAAAAACTTTTGTAATCGAGCGGGAAATCCCGGATGCAGGAAAATTGACTGCGGAACAGTTAAAAGCAATTTCAATAACTTCCTGTTCTGTGATCAAAGAACTGGGACCAGACATTAGATGGCTTCATAGTTACGTAACAGGAAACAAAATTTATTGTGTTTACGAGGCAATAGATGAAGACATTCTTGCAACGCACGCAAAAAAGGGCGGTTTTCCCGCTAATTCCATTACCCAGGTATCCACAATAATTAGCCCTGCAACAGCAGAATAAATAAAAGAGCTGAAATGTATGCATTAGCGATGACATCCCTTGAGTTTTAACTAAGGGATGTCATCGCTGAATTAAAACTGATATTACCAAGAACCGCGAAAATTAAAGCTATACAATCCTTTTTAAAAAATCTTCTCGGAATGTTGTACCTATAGAAATATATTTATCTTTTATTGCTATATGATTATTTTCTATCTTTTCGATATGTTGCAAAGCCACAATGTATGATTTCTGAACTCTGAAAAATTGAGAGGGCGGCAAACATAATTTTTTATGTATTCCAGTTCTTTATCCAAAGGAACAAAATCTTTGTTGCTGTCATGTATCATATACCTCATCAGACCTCTAAGACTAGAAATGCCATCGGCAGTTTTTTCTGCTTTTTCAATTAAGGCAGTCCCGTAAAGCGTATTCAATGAATTAAAAAGAAAGTGTGGATTGACTTGAGTTTTAAGAAAGGCAAGTTCTGTCCTGGACTTCTCAGTAATCAGTTCCTGCTTTTCTTTTTCATTTGAAATCCAGTCTTTGGTGAACTTATATAAAAAGGAAAGCGAGGTAATTACAAAAAGGTCTAGATTTACTGACCATTCGAAATAGTTATTGAGTGTATTGACTTCAAAAACAATTTGATGAAAATAACTCAAAAAGTAATTAATCGAAATAACAGAAATCAAAAGAGTAACAAGAGCAACAGAATAGGCGCCTTCTTTTTTTCTGGCTAAATATTTGGGAATCAGTGTGAAGGAATTTCCAAAAAATAATAAAAAATGGGTCAATACAAAAAGGGTTGGATAAACTGGGATTTCATGGAAGCGGATCCATTCGATTTTTTGTTTCTATCGCCGTTATTATTTCCGAGTTGTAATAAAAATTAACCTCAACTTTCTATTTTTGTATTAATAATGTAGCCTACAACCGGTTGCGAACCGGAAGATTATTGCAGGCAATCATCCAGCCGCAAAAGAAGGATTGAAACCTTCTTATCCTTAAAAAAGGATCTGTTTAAAATAAAGTTTTCCACTAAGGCAACCGTTTTAAAAAAAAATCCGTGCTGGGAATACCTAATTCAAAATCGGTGAAAGTATCTTCTGAAAATGCTTTAATGGATCTAATTGAGGGATGCAAAAAAGAAGACAAAAGCAGCCAAAGGTTGCTCTATGAAAACTTTTATTCCTATGGGATGAGCATTTGTCTTAGGTATTCTAAATCTGAGGAAGAAGCAATCGAGATTCTGAATGATGGATTTATGAAGGTTTTCACCAAGATCAATAAATATGATTCTGAAAAATCGTTTAAAGGTTGGCTAAGGAAAATTCTGATAAATACTGCCCTGGATCACCACAGAAAAAACGTAAAGTTCTACAATCAAAAAAGTATAGAAGGTCTAAAACACGAAGAAACCAACTTTAATATTGAAAAGGCTATGGCTTATGAAGAAATCATAGCCCTGATAAGAAAGCTTTCTACTGCTTACAAAATGGTATTTAATTTATTTGTAATAGATGGATATACGCATGAAGAAATCTCCGAGATGCTTGGAATTTCTGTAGGAACTTCAAAGTCGAACCTTTCAAAGGCAAGGGCCAATTTAAGAGAAATGTTAACAAAAGTATATAAAGATGAGTATGCAAAATTTCAAGGATAAAGATCTTGACGATCTTTTCAAAAAATCATCGGAAAATGCCTGGTTAACATTCAATCCTAAGGCTTGGGAACTTATGGAGCAAAAGCTTAAAGCTGCCCAGGCGAAAAAAGCATTTTACAGAAGGATCATTTATTCCGGCCTGCTGCTTTTATTGGTTACAGGGACGCTGATCTCAATAAACAAATTCCCTTTGGATCAATATGAAGAAAATGGAAGCTTAGGCAATAATAACTGGACGGCAACTAAATCCAGCGGGGAAAATTCAAATAAGGGAAAGTCAGCTGTTTCAGAAGATAAAGCTGCTTCGGCTGGTAAATATGAATTGGAAATAAAGAAAAACCAACGTCAGCATCATTCAGCACAAACTACTAATGCTGCTGTGGAAGAAGCGAAGCGAAAAGAGGTAATTACATTTGATAAAAAAATATCTGAAGAAAGTGGCATTACCATCTTAAATAAACAGACCTATTTACCATTAAATACTTCGGCATTCAGGACTGTTTTTTTAACACACATGGAGAAGCTCTTAAAGGAGCCTAAGAAAGAAGAATCTAAATCTAAAGTTGAATTTATTGCCACTAACAATCCTGAACACAATTCAGAAACGAAGGCCTCGGACTACAGAGACGTGTTAAGAATAAGCGCCTTGTTTTCTCCGGATATTAGTTCTGCTTTTCCTGTAAAAAATGTTCAATCGGGTTATAATACAGGAATTGCCCTTGAATATTTTTTATTTAGAAATCTCGCTGTATCCGTGGGTATTCTTAAATCAAAGAAAGTTTACTCTTCGGGGCCTGAGAATTATAAGCCCAATGACAACTACTGGAAATACTATAAAAAGCCGGAAGGAATAGATGGAAGCTGTATGGTTACTGATATTCCTGTGAATGTGAAGTATTTTTATTGTGATAAATCAAGAATAAGAGCATTTGCCAGTGTTGGTCTTTCTAGTTATTTGATGAGAAATGAGACATATACTTACGATTATGCTACTTATGATATGACCTATGAATTTTCTAAAGAAAACAATCATCTTTTCTCTGTACTTAACTTATCCACTGGCGCTGAATATAGATTAGGCAGAGGATTTTCAGTAGGTATAGAACCGTTCTTAAAAGTGGCAACCTCAGGCGTGGGGGCAGGCAAAATCAAACTTAATTCAGGAGGAGCCTTTATTTCGTTAGGTTACTCTTTAATAAGAAAATGAGCGCCTTCCGGCATTAAGAGAAACAATCTTTTCAGTAGCAGTTAGAAGACTGAAGGTGGAAGTACTATGTATTTCAGCAGAATAATTTATGATAAAATAAGGCAATGAGGAAAAACTTTGAAACTTAAAACAATGATACTTAAGAAGAAATATCCACTTTTCCTGGGAATATCCCTGGCAATCTTATTTTCCTGCGAAGAAAAGGAAAAGACTGCACCCAACTGCGACTTATTAGAAGTAAACGCTCAAGCTCAACCTGCCTCATGCGGATCAAGTGACGGCAGTATAACTGCTAGCGTCTCTGGCGGACAGGAGCCGTATGAATTCAGTTTAAACGGCACGGATTTTCAACCATCTCCAGCATTCGCTACTTTGGCCTCTGGAAGTTATATGGTTACAGTACGAGACAAAAACAGTTGCAGTGCTACAGCTAATGTTATCATAAATGAAAATTCTACAATAAGCGCTTCTTTTGAATCGCAACTCTCGGGTTGTGACGGTAGTGAAGGTACAATAACAATAACTTCTTCCGGCGGACAGGGAAGTCATTTATATAGCATTAATGATGGCGCTTTTCAAACGTCCAATTCTTTTACCGGACTTTCACAGAATACTTATACGGTAACCGTTAAGGATGAAGCAGGATGTACGAAAATTTCTGAAGTAACAGTCAACTCAGGAATAAGTTTTGCCACCGTTATTAAACCAATTATAGATGGAAATTGCGCAGTATCAGGTTGTCATGTCCAGGGTGGACAGTCTCCTAATTTTACTTCTTTTAATAACATAAAATCAAACGCTGCAATGATCAAAATTAAAACCGGGGATAGAAGCATGCCTAAAGTAGGGTCACTTACCGAACAGGAAATCCAGCAAATAGCTTGCTGGGTAGATGATGGCGCCTTGCAGAATTGAGTTAAGATTAAACGAGTTTATTTACATGGGTCAGGGTAAATCTGGCCTTACCTTAAATAAGAAATCAGAATGAAGAAGCTTTTTTTAGGACTTTTGGGAGTTATATTTATCATTATTCTGGCGGCGGTTTATTTTTATAACAAACCTTCCAAAAACATTGCAGCCGCAGAAAGTGACCTTTCCATTTCAGCGAACGAATTGTTCAATAAATATTCAGCAGATGAAACTCAGGCTAATTCCAGCTATTTGGATAAAATTATTGAAGTAAGAGGCGTAGTCCGGGAAATATCCTTTGTCAATGAAAATCCTTCAATTCTATTGGAAGCGGGTCATGAGACTTTCGGAG
>DASPJL010000147.1:0-50533 GCA_035628645.1 Cytophagales bacterium
TTATTGGTTTCGTAATTCTTTTGATCGATTATAAGTTCTATGATGCATTTGCCTACATTATCTATGTGGCAGTAATAGGATTACTTATATTAGTATTACTTTTTGCCCGTGATGTAAAAGGAGCACATTCCTGGTTTGAAATTGGCGCATTCCGTTTCCAGCCTTCTGAGTTTGCCAAGTTTGCCACTTCTTTGGCTTTGGCTAAATTCCTAAGCAGCACAACCAATAAGTTAGACAATTTAAAAACGTTAGGGCTTTCAGGAGCCATAATTTTATTTCCTGCTGCATTAATTCTTTTGCAAAATGATACAGGATCCACATTGGTATTCAGTGCTTTTATTATCATGCTGTATAGAGAAGGATTAAATCCGATGATTCCGCTGTTAGGTATTGTTGCTATTTTCCTTTTTATTATGACCCTGTTGGTTGATCCGCTTTATTTATCCTTGTGTTTAATAGTATTGGCCGCTATTTTAATTTTCATAGGGAAGAAAAATGCGAAGAGAATTATAGCCATTTCTGTTACGTTTGCCCTGTTTATAGGATTTGTACTTACCGTTAATTTTCTGATAAATAATGTATTTCAGGAGCACCAAAGGAACCGTATCAAAGTTCTTGTAGATCCGGATATTGATCCATTGGGCACTGGTTGGAACGTTACGCAGTCTAAAATAGCCATAGGTTCAGGAGGGTTATTGGGAAAAGGCTTTCTAGAGGGAACGCAAACCAAATTTGACTTCGTTCCTGAGCAGAGTACCGACTTTATCTTTTGTACCATCGGAGAAGAACATGGTTTTATCGGTACTTTTTTATTGATTCTACTCTTTTTAGGTTTATTTGCCCGGATAGTATTTCTCGCTGAAAGGCAAAAGTCAAGATTTGCGAGGATTTATGGGTATTGTGTTGTTTCCATAATGTTTTTTCACTTCCTCATTAATATCGGAATGACTATAGGATTATTTCCTGTAATAGGTATACCCCTGCCGTTTTTTAGTTATGGAGGTTCTTCCTTATGGTCATTTACCATCTTATTATTTATTTTCTTAAAGCTGGATTCCCACAGAAAGCAGGTTCTTTTCAGGGACTAGGTAAAAGGTAAATTTTGAATGTTAAATATTAAATGAAGTCTACGTTCAAAGCTTCCATTTAATATTCGGCAATTTGGCAGACACTTTTTTAAACCTCTTAGGCTCAATTGTAAGGACTTTAGAATGCTTCATTAGAAGACACTGATTCGTCATCTGTCATTCTAAATTCCTCATTACTTAATAACTCATCATATTTCCTGTCGTATAGAAAAAGTATAAATGATATGCCATGGAAACGATAACACACAGACAAGAGGCTTTAGAAACCCTTTATAATAAGATCAAGGATGTGAGATTTTGTATGCTTACGACAGCAGAACCGGACGGAACCTTAAGGAGTCGTCCGATGGCTACGGTAAAATCAGAGCCAAACGGGACATTATGGTTTTTTACAAAAGAGTCTACAGGAAAAGTGGATGAGATTAATCATTATCGATCTGTGAACCTTAGTTACGCCGATCCGGGAGGAAATGTATATGTTTCAGTAAGTGGCGAAGCCATCATTTCTTTTGATAAGACAAAAATGGAGGCATTATGGAATCCACTTTTCAGGGCTTGGTTTCCTCAAGGAATTGAAGACCCGGAAATTGCCTTAGTCAGTGTAAACATTAAACAAGCTGAATATTGGGAGGCATCCTCCAATAAAATGGTTCAGCTTTTTGGGATGGTAAAGGCTATGGTAACCGGAAGTGAGTATCAGCCCGGTGACCACGAAAAATTTGACTTTTAGGAAGATCAGATAAAAATATGAGTGATAAAGAGAACTTTCCTAAACAACATCAGGAAGAGCAGCCCGGGAAGCAGCACCTAATGAATCCTGAGCCTGAGGTAATTAAAAAAAATTATAAAGCAGCCGGCAAATTACAAGGCAAAGTGGCGCTTATAACAGGAGGAGATAGCGGCATTGGAAGATCGGTGGCTTTACATTTTTCGAAAGAAGGCGCTTCTGTAGCAATAGTATATACGCCAGAGGAAGAAAAGGATGCTTTCGATACCAAAGCGATGGTAGAGGATGCAGGACAAGATTGCCTGCTTCTTTCAGGAGATTTGAAAAACACAGTATTTTGCGCTGAAATAGTGGAAAAAACAGTAGAGCGATTTGGGAAGTTAAATATCCTGGTAAATAATGCGGCCGAACAGCGTCCTAAAGAGACTCTGGAAGAAGTTTCAGACGACCAATTAGAATCAACTTTTGAAACAAACATTTTTGCCTATTTCAGGGTGGCAAGGGCAGCAGTGAAATATCTTCAGCAGGGGGATTCCATTATAAATACAACCTCTGTTACCTCGTTCAGGGGAAGCGCCCAGTTGCTTGATTATTCCTCTACCAAGGGAGCAATTACTTCGTTTACACGCTCTCTTTCAATAAACTTAGCAAAGAAAGGTATTCGGGTAAATGGCGTTTCTCCCGGTCCAATCTGGACTCCGTTAATTCCTTCAACTTTTGATAAAGAAAAAGTGGCATCTTTTGGTACAAATGTTCCTTTGGGAAGAGCAGGCCAACCTTCAGAGGTAGCGCCTTGTTTTGTCTTTTTGGCTTCGGACGATGCCTCTTATATCACTGGGCAAACCCTTCATCCGAATGGTGGAGAGGTTATTAATACTTAAAATAAAAGAGGCTGTCCAAAAAACTTTGCTGAATTTATTTCAGCATCTTAGGAAGACTTTTGGACAACCTCTTACCGGTAAGTGTATTAAATATTAATTTAAAAATCGGACCTGTTCAAGTGCAAGCTGACGCGACACGGGAATGGCATTTGTATTCGTCGGATGCTTTAAATGGTTCAGATACTCCTGAACTATGGATGCCGCTGGAGTATTGTCTTCGGAATTCATTTTAACTTCCTTTACCACTTTATTTAATCTTATCAATTTCGAGATTATTGTCAGCAAGTTTAAAGTTTCCATATCTTTTAAATTTTATTGATCGATTAAATAAATTCCAATATCCATTCCAGATCCCCAAATGTTCTCTTATTAATTGAAAATCCCGTTTTTAACTCATTTTAAGCTGTTTTTGTTAAATGGATAGTTCACTTCTGTTTTGAAATGTAATCCATAAATAGATTAAATTCCCAATTAGGGAAAATATTGCTGTTGATTGTATTCCTAAAACTAATGTTATTCAAAACGGATAGAATTAACGTTGTCCAAAGCAATGGAAGGTTATTTTTTAATTAAATTTGACTCCGTAGTTTCTTTTCTTATGTTATCATTATTTTAATCTAATGACAGAAAACTTTCATTTGGAAATTGAGAAGGCTTATCACAATCTGAAAACAATTGTTAACCATACTCAACTTCAGTTTAATCAAAGACTCTCCGAAAAATTTAAGTCCAATATCTATTTTAAAAGGGAAGATCAGCAAACCGTCCGATCTTATAAAATAAGGGGAGCATACAATAGTATCTTTTCTTTAGATGCTCCCCAAAGATCAAAAGGGGTAGTTTGCGCCAGCGCCGGTAATCATGCACAAGGTTTTGCCTACGGGTGTAGCCTGATGAAGATCAAAGGACACGTATTTATGCCTCAGGTAACTCCAAAACAGAAAATATCAAGGGTTAAAAATTTTGGAGGAGAGTGGGTAACCATAGAACTTGTTGGAAATACTTATGATGAAGCCGCTCATGTAGCTTTTAAGTTTTGTACAGAACACAACATGACTTTTGTGCACGCCTTTGACAACCTTGCCACAATTGCAGGTCAGGGGACAGTAGGGTATGAAATTTATAATGACCTTAAGGATGTAGATGTAGTAATTGTCCCGGTAGGTGGAGGTGGATTAATTTCAGGTGTCGGGGCTTATTTAAAACAGAAAAATAAGGATATACAAATAATAGGTGTAGACCCGATGGGTGCGCCTAAAATGATTGAGGCCCTGAAAGCAGGTTATCCTAAAATATTAAATACCATTGACAGCTTCCTGGATGGTGCGGCGGTAAAAAAAGCAGGTGATATTACTTATGAATTTGTGAAAGAGTTTGTGGATAAGATGATTGCAACACATGAAGGTAAAGTCTGCACCACAATGATCGAATTGTATCAAAATGAAGGAATAATTACAGAGCCTGCAGGTGCGATGGCTATAGCTGCGTTGGATCAGTGTGCGGAATTTATAAAAGGAAAGAATGTAGTTTGTATCATAAGCGGAGGTAATAATGACATAAGCAGATATCCTGAAGTAATGGAAAGAAGCTTGATGTATGAAGGGCTAAAGCATTATTTTTTAGTGGAATTTGCACAGAAACCCGGAGAACTCTTAAGGTTTTTGCAAAAGGTACTGGGACCAAATGATGATATAATAAGATTTGAATATTTAAAGAAAACAAACCAGGAGTTTGGCCCCGCTTTAGTGGGAATTGAACTTACAAATAAGAAAGACCTTCAGCCACTCCTGGAAAGAATAAAGGAAAGTGATATTAAAATAAAAAATATCACGCATGACGATGTTTTGAGAAAATATTTTGTATAATTAAGGCCCAGAAATACACCAGTTTATAAGAAATATATTCTTGGTTATTTTCCAATACCAGTTCGAAAAAAAATAATTTTCTTCAATTTCAAAAAATAAATATGCTAATTTACGCGGGTTTTTAAAAAAACATTAAATACCCGAATCTAGATCATTAAATGGGGCACAACGAAATTATCTTTTTCTCCTTATTCATTATATTTATTTTAGGAATGCTTATGCTGGATCTGGGTGTATTCAGCAAAAAGGACCACATTATTTCATTTAAGGAGGCAGCAGGATGGAGTGCGGTCTGGATAATGTTTACCCTGGTTTTTTATATGATTCTGGATACACACGGCGACCTTATCCATGGGATAAATAATTACCAGGAACTTGTAGAACTAAGGAATAAATATGCACCACATGTCAAGCTTCATCCCGGGAGCTATGAGGACAGCCTTCAAAGTTACAGAGACAATATGTCCCTGGAATTCATCACCGGTTATGTGATTGAATATGCCTTGTCTGTTGATAATATTTTTGTGATCATTTTGATCTTTTCAACTTTTGGTGTCAAAGAGAAGTATTACAAGAAGGTACTATTTTGGGGAATTCTCGGCGCCATCGTCATGCGGTTTATTTTCATTTTCGCTGGCGCAGCATTAATGAATAAGTATGATTGGATCATTTACATTTTCGGAGGATTTCTAATCTACACTGGAATAAAAATGTTCCTTACCCGTAACCAAGAGGAGAAGATTGAAACCAGTAAACATCCGCTTATTAAACTTATTTCCAAATACTTTCCCGTTTATCCGAAATACGTTTACGATAAATTTTTTGTAAAAGTAGATAACAAATGGTCGCTAACTCCTTTGTTTTTGGTTTTACTGATGATTGAGTTTACCGATTTGATATTTGCAGTAGATTCGGTACCCGCAGTTTTTTCAGTGACAAAGGATCCTTTTGTTGTCTTTTTCTCCAATATTTTTGCCATTCTTGGCTTAAGGTCCATGTTCTTCTTTTTATCTAACATCATGCATCTTTTCCATTATTTGAAGATCGGATTGTCGGTATTATTAGTTTTTATAGGGATAAAAATGGTTTCACATTCCTATCTGGAGCAAATTGGTTTTAAAATCACTCATTCTTTGATTGTTATCGTTAGTATATTAGCGCTTAGCATAATACTTTCTTTGATTTTTCCCAAAAAAGAAGAAGTGAAAAGCTGATTTTTTTATTCTGCTGTTGGAATTAAAGTCCGGATAAATTAAGATTTCTTCTCCGACGGTTTCAACCTTTTGGCTAATATTGGGTAAAAAATAGCTGCTGAATCTCGAATTCAGAATTCACTTATCACCTTATGGTTAAATCTACACTATCCACTATAATTCATCCTTTTCATAAACTCATTAAGGAAGAATATGGCTCAGGAATTGTCTTATTCTCAAGTGTGTTAATTGCTCTTATTTGGGCAAATTCACCCTGGGCCCATTCCTATCATTCCTTATGGGAAACCAAGTTCACGATTTCTTTTAATAATTATGTTCTTTCACAAGACCTGCACCATTGGATCAATGATGGATTAATGGCCATATTTTTTTTTGTAATCGGGCTGGAATTAAAGAGAGAGCTGATGGCAGGCGAGCTTTCTACTTTTAATAAAGCAGCTTTGCCTTGTATTGCAGCCTTCGGTGGGATGGTAGTACCGGCTTTTATTTATTTCTTATTTAATTACAATCAACCATCTTCCGGTGGGTGGGGAATTCCAATGGCAACCGACATTGCCTTTGCTATCGGATTGTTGACACTTGCTGGGAAAGGTATTCCCACTGCCGTGAAGGTTTTTTTAACAGCTTTGGCTGTGGTCGATGACTTGGGGGCGGTTTTGGTTATTGCTTTTTTTTATAGTTCTGATATTTCTCTGATAAATCTCGGCATTGGTATCCTTTTTCTTCTGGTATTGATCATGGGAAATATTGCAGGAATAAGAAGCACCCTTTTTTACGTTATTGTTGGGTTTTTGGGAATCTGGCTTGCTTTCCTGCTTTCGGGTGTTCATGCTACCATAGCGGGAGTTTTAGTGGCCTTCACGATTCCTGCAAGAACCAGAATAGACGAAAAGGAATATCTTGGGAAAATTAAAAAGTTAACTGCAACCTTTGAAAAAGAAATTCCTAGAGATGGTTCTTTGTTAACTGAACATCAACACTTGATTATTGAAGATATTAAGAGAGTAAGCAGCGATGCAGAAACACCTCTGCAAAAGATGGAACATTCATTAATTACTTTTGTAGCTTTCGTGATCATGCCTTTGTTTGCACTTGCAAATTCCGGTGTCGCAATAGGTAAAGATTTTTTTAGTCAACTATTAAATCCTATAAGTCTCGGAATTATTGCAGGATTGGTCATAGGCAAATTTATTGGAGTTTTTACTTTTACCTTTCTCACAGTAAAAATGAAATTAGCTGCTCTTTCCGATGAAGTATCCTGGAATAGTGTACGGGGTATTGCACTTTTAGCGGGTGTCGGGTTTACAATGTCTATGTTTATCGCCGAACTTGCATTTCAGGATAAAGTAATGATAACACAGGCAAAATATGGTATACTAGTCGCTTCCTTTATTTCCGGTACTATTGGCGTGCTATTTTTTAAACTTCAAAGCAAGAGGTAGACAATATGAATTTTCTCATCACTGTAGACATTGGGACAACAAGTACAAAAACACTTGCATTTAGTGAAAGTGGCGATATTCTTGCAAAAGCTAATATTGCCTATACGATTATAAGTGACCAGACTGATCATCTGGAGCAGGATCCTGAAGAAATATTCAGGGCCATAAAGGAAAGTCTGAAAACTGTGATGGATGAAACAGGCCCCGGACTTCTCGGTATATGTTTTAGCAGTGCCATGCACAGTCTCATTATAGTTGATGATCAAGGTAATCCCATCACTAACTCAATAATTTGGGGAGACAACAGAAGTAGATCTGAGGCAGATAAATTGAATGCATCTTCCCTGGGAATGGAGATTTATCATAGAACAGGCACTCCAATTCACCCAATGTCGCCGTTATGCAAAATTGCCTGGTTTAAGAACTCACGAAGAGACGTATTTGATAAAGCTTATAAGTTTATTTCTATTAAAGAATATGTTTTTTATAAGTTTTTTGGAGAATATGTAATAGACCATTCTATTGCCTCTGCAACAGGTTTATTCGACATCTATGACCTAAAGTGGAACAAAGCCGCTTTGGATTATTTAGAGATCACAGAAGAGAAACTGTCCAGACCGGTCGCAGTAACATATTCATTAGAGAACCTTGACCCAACAATACGACAGGAATTGAACCTTAAAGATTCCGCACCTTTTATTATTGGTGCTAGTGATGGTTGTTTAGCCAACCTGGGAGCAAACTCCATCAGCCGAGGACAAGCTGCTGTTACAATGGGAACAAGCGGTGCAATAAGGATTGCGTGTAACTCTCCCAAACCTGACTTGAAGCAAAGGGTCTTTAAATACTTATTAGATGAACACACATTCATTGTTGGCGGACCGATCAATAATGGCGCGATAGTGCTGAATTGGTTCAAAGAAAATTTTTGCAACGTATCTGAATTTTCCGACGACGATGCTTTCTTCAAGATGGTGGAAGAAAAAGCGACAGAAATTATTCCTGGTTCGAATGGATTGATATTTTTACCTTACCTGTTGGGAGAACGTGCACCCATTTGGAATTCTAATGCAAAAGGTGTTTTTTTTGGAATTGACATCAATCATACCAAGTATCATTTTTTAAAAGCTATTTTGGAAGGATTAGCCTTTGCTTTGTTTTCTATAGGAAATACCATTGAAGAATTGACAGGAAATATTGAGGTGATAAGTGCAGGTGGAGGAATGTCAAAGTCGGGAATGTGGTGTCAACTGCTCGCGGATGTATTTAATAAAAAGGTGGTAATCAACAATTCATCAGAAAGCTCTTCATTAGGGGCGGCAGTCCTGGGTTTCAAAGCATTGGGAGTTTATGAGGGTTTGGACGAAATCCACAATATAGTCGAGGTAATTGAAGAATATTTTCCTGATCCCGCAAAACATCAAAAATACCTGCAGGCATTTCATGTTTTTGAATCTCTTTATAAAAACGTTAAAGAAGATTTTAATAGTCTAGACCTGTTGAAGGAGAAAGGTTAAAATTCTGAACATTTTTTTCAACTTGGGGCTTTTAATTTTATGATCCTTCTTCATGGTAAACCCCTTAAAAAGTGCGATTTTAGATCAAAATCTATCATAGGTGATAGAATTGACGAATCTCTTTAAGGGAAAATATTTTTTGATTTATTAGGTAATTCGGGTAAGGAGGATTGGATATTTTAAGGGAAGTTCTTTACAATATCCAGGCTTAAGCTATTCGATTTCTATAGGATAAAACACAACCGCCTCATTTTATTTGCTTTATTGCTGAAAGCTTTCATATATTAACGACAGAGTTAATGAGGACAATGTCTTCTTCTGACTTTGATATGTTATTTTATTTTTAATTTTATTTAATGCAATAAGGGATTGACGAAGAGTTATTTTTTTATTTAAAATACATTTTGAAGAGATGAGCAAAGAAAATTCCCAATCAGATTGGGAGCTGAAAAAACAGTTGGATCTTATTAAGGGTCAATACGATTCCTTTACAGAGATAATTAACAAATTTAAAAACTCTCTTGAACCGGAAGATGTTGCAAAGGATTATGATCAATTATCAACTCTGGTCAGGGATTTTGAGAAGAGCTTTCAGGAAATTGGTAACCTTCTTGAAACTTCAAACTCTTTAAAGGAAACAGTTCAGCAGGTAGAAAATTCAGTGCTCACTAAGGGAGATTATCATTTAAAAGAGGTAGAACTTAGGCAAACGTTAGATTCAAGTGTTGCATTAAATGAAAAATTGATTGAAAGTGAAACCCGGTTAAAAGAGGCCCAGGAAATTGCAAAGCTTGCCCGATGGGAATTTCTTGTAGGCAAAAGAACTTTCATCTGGTCCAAAGAAATGTATGAACTCTACGGTGAAGATGGAGAAAGCGGATTATTAAATAAGGAAGATCCTTTATCCATAATCCACCCTGAGGATAGAGAGAAATTGATGGAGCAGGGCAAACTGGCCATAATAAGCAAGAAGGATTTTGAATTTGATATAAGGGTAAACAAAAAAGACGGAACAGTGGCTTGGGTAGTAGGAAAAGGAAAACCCGTAATCAATGACAATGGCAAACTACTAAAGTATGTAGGAATTGCCATGGATATTTCTGAAAGGAAAAACGCCGAATTATCCATAAAACGAAGCGAGCAATTATTTAAAGCACTTATTCAAAACTCTTCTGATTTTGTTCATCTCACAGACCACAAAGGCGAAATTACTTATGAAAGCCCTGCTGTTGAAAAGATCTTAGGATATGACTCAGGTGAAATTTTCGGCAAAAATATTTTTGATCTTTTTCACCCTGAAGATATAGGTAATTCAAAGAAAATCTTTGAAACATTAAAAGCCTCATCAGGAAAAAATATCCTTTTTGAAGTGCGCATCAGGCATAAAGAAGGACATTGGGTTTGGATGGAATCATTGGGCACCAATCTATTGTCTGACCCTTCTGTTCAAGCGATAGTTTTTAATAATAGAGATATTACCGAAAGAAAATCTGCCCAGGAGGAGATAGACAGGTTATTAAAAGAAACACAGGTAATAAACCATGAGCTCCGCTCAAGCGAGGAAGAAATAAGACAAACCCTGGAAAATTCAATAGAGCTTAATCAGAAACTTGTTGAAAGCCAGGAACAGTTGAAAGAAGCTCAGCAGATTGCCAAACTTGGAAGATGGGAATTCGATTTTAAAAAAGAAGAAATATATTGGTCAGAAGAAGTATATAAAATATTTGGTGTTCATGACTTCTTCATCAAGGTAAATGAAGATTTCTATTTGGAAAAGGTTTATCCGGAATTCAGAGCCAACGTAAATTATATCATCCAGGAAGCCTCTCAATTCGGAAAGGGATTTAAACAGGAGGTGAAAATCAGGACCTCTAACGGTGACAAATGGATTTACATGATTGGCAAGCCCTTAATAGACAACCTGGGGAGCGTGGTAAAACTGGTAATCGTTGTCTTGGATATTACGGAAAGGAAACATGCGGAAATTGCCCTCCAAAAAAATGAAAAGCTTTTCAGGCAACTTATTGAGAACAGCCAGGATGGTATTTTTTTGCTGGATGCAGGTATGAGAGTTATCTATGCAAGCCCCTCTTCCAGTAAGATATTAGGATATAAAGTTCATGAAATCTTAGACCAACCTGAAGGAATAAGTTTTGTTCATCCTGACTACCAGGAATATGTTCATCAACAATATTTGGAGCTGGCATCTAATCCGGGTAGAGTTATTAAAGTTGTGTATCTAAGCGAACATAAGGACGGTTCTTGGAGGTGGATTGAAAACACCGCCAAAAACCTTCTCAACGATCCTGATATTAATTCCATAGTAATCAATTCTAGGGATATCACAGAACAAAAGGCAGCAGAGGAAGCTTTGAAGGAAAGTGAGCGAAAGTATAGAATGCTTATGGAAGAAGCCTCTGATGGTATTTTGGTTTCTAATTCAGAAGAAAAATATATATCTGTCAATAACCGAGGTTGTCAGATGCTAGGGTATTCACAGGAGGAACTTCTGGGTTTATCTGTCTATGATGTCATTTCTAAAGAGGAAGACGCTGTTTATGCTTTCAATCTTGAGGAATTGAATCAAGGCAAAAGCATATTGGCAGAAAGATTTATGAAAAGGAAAGACGGAAGTATTTTTCCTGTAGAAATCAGCGCCAAGAAGCTGAATGACAATACTTATCAGACGTTTGTCCGGGATATTACAGAAAGAAGAAAATCGGAAGAACTTATTAAAAGATCAGAAGCTGAGCTCAATGCACTTTTCCATGCCTTGCCCGATCTAATTATCGTATTTAACAAAGCAGGTGAGTTTTTGAAAATTTCTTCCAATATACCTGACTTGTATTATCCACCTGGAAATGACCTGATCGGCAAGAATATTTTTGAGGTACTTCCTGATATTGAAGCCTTACATATCAATAAATATATTCAACAAGCACTGGCAGGTTCTGATGAAGTTATTCAAACCGAATACAGTATAGACTACAATGGAAGGAAAGTATGGTTTTCTGCCACCGTCTCTCCCATGCCCGATGATAAGGTAGTGTGGGTAGCCCGTGATACCACACAAAGAAAAAGAGCAGAACAGGAATTGTTAAATTCTAAAAATTATCTTGATAAAATTATTAATACGATTCCCGAACCTGTATTTGTTAAGGACCAGAACCACAAATGGATTTTATTAAATGAGGCGCTTTGCGAATACCTGGGTCATTCTCGTCAAGGTCTTTTGGGAAAATCGGATTTCGACTTTTTCCCGGAAGATAAAGCTAAAAATTTCTGGGAAAGGGATGAAGTAGTGTTACAAACGGGCGAGGATGACATAATGGAAGAAGAATTATTTGATTTCAGAGGATTTAAACGCACTTTAATTATAAAGAAATCCTTGTACGACGACCCACAAAGAGGGAAACTTTTGGTGGGGATCATCAATGATATTACGGCCAGAAAAAGCATTGAGAAAAAACTTCAAAATCAGAATGAAGAACTGACGAAGATCAATGCTGAACTGGACAAGTTTGTTTACCGGGCCTCTCATGACCTTCGTGCTCCGCTGGTTTCTATTTTAGGTTTGATCAATATTGCCAAAATGGAGAATAACCTGGACAAGAACATTCATTATTTTGATTTGATGGAAAAGAGTATAAATAAGCTTGATAATTTTATTCAGGGGATCATTCATTACTCGAGAAACTCAAGGTTAGAGCTCCTTGTTGAAAAAATTGAAATCGATAAATTGGTGTCAGATACTTTTGACGACCTGAAATACAATGAAGCTTCTCAAAACCTATCATTAAAAGTAAATGTTGAAGGTAAAGAAGACTTTTATTCTGATTTGTTCAGGTTAAAAATAATTTTTAATAACATCATCTCAAATGCCATACGGTATAGTAATCCCCGTCAGCAAAATCCGTATTTAAACATCAATATTTTAATTAATAAGGACAAGGTGGTGCTGGAGTTTGCCGATAATGGCATCGGTATAGCGGAAGATTATATTTCCCGGATATTCGAAATGTTCTATAGAGCTTCCGAATCAAATGTTGGATCAGGATTAGGACTATATATTGTAAAAGATGTGGTAGAAACAATGAAAGGCAATATCCAGGTAGAATCCGTATTAGGAGAAGGTACCAAGTTTATAATAGAAGTTCCCAACCTAAAAAGGGCTTGAAATACTTCTCAAACCCTTTTTAAATAATTTCTATCCTTTATTGAGTCCTTTGTGTAAAGGAATTGGCTGCATCGCTCACCATTTCGCTGGCTTGGGATTTTGCTCTTGTAGCTGTATTGATACCGCTTTGTAGTGAAGATTTCAGTTCATCAGTTAGCTTTTTGGCGCCCTCTTTAATTTGTGTTCTAAGTTCGTCACCTGATTCCGGAGCCAATAATAAGGCTGCGATAGCACCTGCTGCTGCTCCGGCAATGGCCGCGATTATTAATTTTGAATTGTCCATGGTTCTATATTTTTTTTAAAAAATTTACTTGTTAACTAAATAATACTTGGTTCACTGTTTTTTGTTGCAAATTTTTTTCTTTTAATCTTTAAAAAAACCTGGAATGATTTACATTAAAATTGTATGGGTTCAATAGAATAACCTTCTTTTCTTAGGAGGGAAATTAATCCAAACTCTCCGGGTAAATGTCCCGCTCCAACAGCAATGAAAGTTTTTTTTACATTAATGGCCGGTAATATAGTGTTCATCCATTCAATGTTTCTATCCTTTAACATTTTATCAATTTCATCGCCGCTATAAGATTTATTATGAAAAATAATCTCCTGTAGACAATCCAGGTTTTCGTCTCTGTAACATTTATCCATCTTAAGCAGGCTTTCTTCTGTTTTTTCGCGGTCATTTACCATTTCCATCAGTAACTCTTTTTGCCGGATCAGACTTGTTCCATTATAAAGCAAAGCAGCTTGTTGTTCCATAGTTTCCAGAGGGATCACTTCTTTGACTACTGCTTTAGCTTCTTTTACAAAATAAAGATCCATTGGTAGATCATTGGCGATATAGTCCTCAGGTTTAAGTTTTGCCCATGTATAGGTTGTCAGTAAAACCGATAGGGAAATCGGCTTGAGTGCATTGTATTTTTCTAAATCAGAACCGCTTACCTCCTTAAAATATGCATTAAGAAGATCGTACTCTGCCTTGGTTAAAAGTTTATCTAAAGTGGTATCAGGAGAAATCATTTCGGCAACCATGTCCATTATTTTATTTGAATCCAATACCATCTCTACAATCAAAACTTCGCTATCTTCAAATTCACTTTTCCACTTTTCCATTTTGTTAAGATAATTTCCATTTAAAAGATGAAAAGTGCCAAAAAGATAAGAAGGAGAGGACAATTCTTTTCCGGAGATCCTCCAAAAAATTGAATTTTGTTTTTCACTATCCTGACCTTTGGATATCGGCGATATGAATATAAATGCAACAAAAAGAGAGAAGAAGAATGGAGTGAACTTTTCAGAAGTAGACTTTAGGAATGAGGCTGAGGGTGCGAGAGTATTCACTTGGGACTTCACGGTTATTTCCTTTAATTGGTTCATTTTCATAAGTTTGTCGATAGTTTTTAGCACTACTTGTTTTGATAATAAAATTAACACAAAGCTTGCAAGTTCTCCTTCTCTCCATGGAGAACTCCATTCTCTCCGTGGTTTATTATTCAATTAAACGAATACTTTTTGATTTATATAACTTTTAATATTTCAAATGGTTAAATCAGTATAAGTGTTTATGTTTGGTCTCCGGAGTAAACTTTACTAATCTGACAAACGACATGGATCAAAATAAAAAATCAAATCGTCTTTTGAATGAAACAAGTCCTTACCTTCTTCAGCATGCTTACAATCCGGTAGATTGGTTTGCGTGGGGTGAAGAAGCCCTTGAAAAAGCAAAGAAGGAAGATAAACCTATTATTGTAAGCATTGGCTATTCGGCTTGTCACTGGTGTCATGTTATGGAAAAGGAATGTTTTGAGAAAGAGGAATTGGCTGCTGAGATGAACAAGGATTACGTCTGTATAAAGGTAGACAGAGAAGAAAGGCCCGATATTGATCAGATTTACATGGATGCCATTCAGGCAATGGGAATTCAGGGTGGCTGGCCTTTGAATGTTTTTCTTACGCCCGACGCAAAACCTTTTTACGGTGGCACCTATTTTCCACCCAGGGATTGGGCAAATGTGTTGTTGAATGTAGCAAAAGCCTTTAAGGAAAATAGACAAAGCATTGAAGAATCGGCTGAAAAGTTTACCGATTATTTGACCGTTAATCATTCGGATAAATATCAACTCTCGCCTTCTTCGGATAAATTCTCCATTCAGAACCTAAATAAAGTTTTCTCTTTAATTTCTGCCAACTTTGATAGAAAAAACGGCGGAATGAACAGGGCGCCAAAATTCCCCATGCCCAATATTTATTCTTTTCTTCTGAGGTATTATTCAATTACCGGAAATGAAGATGCCCTCAACCAGGTAATACTTACGCTGGAGAAAATGGGTTCGGGGGGGATCTATGATCAGATCGGTGGTGGCTTTGCAAGGTATTCTGTAGATGAAGAATGGTTTGCCCCTCATTTTGAAAAAATGCTTTATGATAATGCTCAGTTGTTGAGTCTTTATTCGGAAGCTTATTCACTGACGGGTGCTCCTTTATTCAAGGAGATAGTGTATGAAACCATAGATTTCCTGAACAGGGAAATGACAAACCGGGAGGGTGGCTTTTATTCAGCGCTGGATGCGGACAGCGAAGGGGAGGAAGGTAAATTTTATGTCTGGGAAAAACAAGAAATTGAGAGGATTTTAAAGGAAGATTCAGCGCTTTTTTGTGAGTACTATAATGTGCAGGAAAACGGCAATTGGGAACATTCCTATAACATCCTTTTTACCTCAGAAGACAAAGAAACTTTTGCCTCAAGGCATAACATTTTACTAGATGCTTTTAATAAAAAACTTGACCAATGGAAACGATCGCTGATGAAGGAAAGAGAAAAAAGAATAAGACCAGGGCTAGATGATAAAATTCTAACTTCCTGGAATGGACTTTTATTAAAAGGTTTGGCCGATGCCTATGCTGTTTTCCATGAGGAGAAGATTCTTAAAATGGCTGAAAGAAACGCTTCTTTCATTTTGAAAAAATTAAAAAATGGTGAAAAGCTATGGCATTCCTACAAAAACCACAAAGAGAATTCCTCAGAAGGAAAAGGTTCAATTACAGGCTATTTGGAAGATTATGCAGCCGTTATTCAAGGATTATTAGCACTTTATCAATGTAGCTTTGACGAATATTATTTGTCGGAAGCAAAAAAGCTGATGGCATACACCACCGAACATTTTTATGATCAGGAGGAGGAAATGTTTTTCTTTACGGATAACAGTTCTGAAAAACTAATTGCACGGAAGAAAGAACTTTTTGATAATGTGATCCCCTCTTCTAATTCAATAATGGCTTCCAATCTATATTTTTTAGGGATTATTCTAGACAATAATGAGTACCTGGTTATTTCTGATAAAATGCTGGCAAGGGTAAAATCATTGATCGTTTCTGAGCCTTCTTATTTGGCCAATTGGGCCACTTTATATGCTTATAGGGCTGTGCCTACCATAGAAATAGCGATTGTGGGTGAAGAAGCCTTTAACTTTAAAAAAGAGCTTGATGAGTATTTTCTCCCGAATAAGGTAGTATGTGCAACAAAAGAAGAAAGTGAATTACCTTTACTCGAGGACAGGATAGCCATTGAGGATAAAACTACTATTTATGTATGCTTTAATCGCACTTGTAAACTTCCCGTCCATACGTTGGAAGAAGCCATTGAGCAAATCAAGGCAGTGGAGGTAAGTGAATAAAATGACCATCTGGATGACAAATTAACGGTAGATTGCAAATGACTATCTAATCTCTAATCTAATTCCCTGTCTAGTAATTCTTCAGGAATGGATTTGGTGGTTTTGGCTCCAAGTTTTTTAATATGTTCTGCTCTGGCCACAAGGTTTCCCCTGCCCGTATGAAGTTTGTTTGATGCAGCATCATAGTGGCTCTGAGCATCAGCTAATTTTTTTCCAATTGACTGTAAATCTGATATAAATCCAACAAATTTGTCATACAATTCACCGCTTTCCTTTGCAATTTTAAGCACATTTCTGGTTTGATTTTCTTGCCGCCATATGGAAGCTATGGTTCTTAAAGTGGCAAGCAGCGTAGAAGTGCTCACGATCACAATGTTTTTTTCAAAAGCCTCGTTGAATATTTCACCATCGGTAATGACCGCAAGATTAAAGGCAGGCTCGATCGGGATAAATAAAAGTATAAAGTCAGGAGAGCCTGCAGCAAATAGGTTTTGGTAATTTTTTTCACCCAATCCTTTCACGTGATTCCTTATAGAGGAAATGTGTTCTCTGAGAAATTTGGTTTTTTGCAGGTCATCTTCTTCAGAACAGAATCTTTCATAGGCGGTTAAAGAAACCTTGGCATCAATAATCAACTTTTTGTTTTCAGGAAGATGAATCACAATATCGGGTCGGCTCTGCCCAATACTTTGCTGCACGAAATATTCTCTGTCTTTGGTAAGGCCCGACTTTTCAAGAATGCTTTCTAAAATTATTTCTCCCCATTTTCCCTGTACTTTCACCTGGCCTTTCAGCGCCGAAGAAAGATTATTGGCCTCTTTGCTTATTTGTTGATTGAGCTGATTCAATTGAAATATTTGCTCCTTTAAAGAGGAATGTCTTTCAATGTTTTCCTTGATGTTTTCTTCAATTTTCTTTTCAAAATCTTTTATTCGTTCATTTAGTGGTTTTAAAATTTCATCCAGGTTTGTCTTATTCATCCTGCTGAATTTTTCACTTTTTTCTTCCATTATTTTGTTGGCCAGGTTTTCAAATTCTTTATAGAACTTTTCCTGAAGTTCGCTCAGCGCCCCTTTTTGTTCGGCCATCTTTTCCTGTAAAAATCCTTCCTTAGACAGGGATTTAGACAACTCAGAGGAAAGTTTTAAGCATTTATTCCTCTCAGAGGTCAGTTCAACTTGCACTTTTTTTAACTCATTTTCTAAAAATATTCTTTTGCTTTCGAAAGCCTTTTCTTCGGCCTGGATGAGATGCAAATTTTGGGAAGACTGAAGACGGAAATAGAGATAAGCGCCTAACGCCCCAAGTGCAATTCCAATAAGTAAGAATAAAACCTCCATTTTATGACGATTTGGTATGATAAATTAATGTCCTTTAGTTAACAAAAAAAGGATGCTTTTATTGGCTTTTGAAGGTTTAAACCCTCCGAAGTTTGTTCTAAGCTTTTTAAAAGCTTAATTAACTTGGGATCTTGGATGAAAAAAAAAGAGGTGGGAAAAATCAGATTTAACCCCACCTCTTTCTCAAACCTCCTGATAAAATCAATGTCCCTGGGCTAAAGATTTTGCTTGTCCAAAAAGTTTAAGTGCATGTTGAAATTCAGAATCTTGTTTGTTTAGGATCGGATATGCCTTATTGTTTCCTGAAATGCTGTTATTTCCCCATACACTTCTGGCAATCAATCCCTTGATCTGAACTTTTATATATTCTTTTGAAATCTGAAAATCATCGTTCTTGTACTTGATATTATAGCTGGTAGCAAGGTCCGTCATATTGGTAAGCATTTTGTCAGTTATATCAAAATCTTCCCGAAAATCTTCATATTCTAATTTCTCTAACGTTTTTCGATTTTTGAAATAATAGTCATGTGCATACTCTCGAATGACGTCTCGCGCAGCCAGCTCAACTAGGTACTGGGTGATCATACTGGTATCTTTTGGAACAAAAACATCCGGCATAATTCCTCCGCCTCCGTAAACTACCCGGCCTTTTGTAGTTTGGTATTTCAATGAATCTGCAAACTTTATACTGTCTGCATGAAAAAACTCCCCATGACTTGCCCGCTTTGAAATATCACCTGCATACTCATCAAAATCACCCGCATGATACGGCTTTTGGATGGATCTGCCACTTGGCGTATAGTACCTAGAGATGGTCAGTCTTAATTCAGATCCATCTGTAATATTAAACGGAATCTGAACCAGGCCTTTTCCATAAGATCTTCTCCCCACGATCAATCCTCGGTCATTATCCTGAATTGCCCCCGCAACGATCTCCGAGGCTGAGGCGCTGCCTTCATCTATCAATATTATTAAGGCGCCATCTTCGAAATCGCCTTTAGATGTGGCTACTACCCTTTCATCAAATCTTGAACCGTTACTTTTAGTATAGACTATAAGTTTTTTGTCAGGAAGAAATTCATCACTGATTTTATTTGCCCTGTCAAAATAACCTCCAGGATTCCCCCTCAAATCCAATATAAGTTGGGTCATACCTTTTTTCTTAAGGTCGGTAAGTGCAGTTTTAAATTCATTGTATGTGGTAGCAGCAAAACGGGTTATTTTCATATAACCGGTATTCTCATTTACCATATAGCTGGCTTCAAGGGAATATTGAGGTATCTTGTCCCTGGTTATGGTAAATCCGATGGGCTCTTTTTCATCTTTTCTCAGTATTATCACTTTTACTTTCGATCCTTTTGGCCCTTTCAGTCTATCGTGTACACCTTTAATGTTAATGTTGATGCCTGCCACGCTTTCTCCGTCTACTTTTAAAATCCTGTCTCCGGGCTGTATTCCCACAGACTCTGAAGGGCCACCGGAAAGTGGAGCAACTACATAAATCGTGTCTTTTATTATGTTGAATTCAATTCCTATGCCTTCATAATTTCCCTGCAGTTCTTCATTGGCTTTGGCTACATCCTTTGCAGGAATATATACACTATGTGGGTCAAGTTTTTCTAACATTTGAGTAATGGAATAATCCACCAACTCTTCAGTATTTACTTTATCTACATAATTTTGATCAATGGCGGAAAGCACATCCCTGTACTTGCCTACTGCTTTAAGAAGGTCATTATATCTATCTCCATAACCGTCCTTTCCGAACATAGTAGCACCTATCAGCACACCTCCGGCGATAGCAATGGTTAGTAGAATGGGTAGGTTTATTATAAATCGGGAATTGTTATAACTACTTTTAGTGGCTTCTTCTTTCTTATTAAGATCAGAATTCTGAGATTTTAAATTTTCGTCCATTTGCTCACTTGGATATTAGTATTTGAATACAGAGAAGATTATTACAATTAACACATTTTAATTATAAAAAAATCGTGATATGCAATATAAATAAATTGGCTCTTATTGTTAAATTAAAAAGGATTGAAATGTTCTCCCATAGTACAACACAAAAAATGATAAAAAAATTGACTTAACAGGAAGACTATCTACAAAAAAATATCGTAAGTACTTATACAAAATTAATAAACCTTACATTTTATGAAATCTGATTTGTTCTTTTATTTATCTGCCGGATTCAATGTTGGCGCCCTTTCCTCTGTGTTGTTCAGAATAGCCGATTCCAGATTACCCTCAAAAAAAGAAATAGCCACCTTAGTATTAAGTGGTCTTGCCGCCGCATCCTCTGTTGGGTATATTTTATCAAAAAAGGAATCAGACGAAATGGAAAATGACTATATCGACACAAAGGAGGACACAGCCCATAAGTTGGAGATGATGTTGGTGTAATTTTAAAAAGTTTTCTTAATTGATTCTTTTTCCCAGTATCAAAACATCTCTTTCTATTCCATCAAGTTTTGCTATTCCGGGCAAGTTACCCCAGACCTTAAACCCATGCTTTTGAAACAGGTTTATACTTGGGGCATTATGCCCAAAAATAAATCCAAGCACAGTTCTTATATTTAAGACGGGGCAATAATTTAAGGCTTTTAGTAGTAGAATTTCACCCAGTCCTTTTTTTCGATGGTCTTTATGAATATAAATACTTATTTCAACTGTTTCATTATAAGCCGGTCTTCCATAAAATGACTGAAAACTAAGCCATCCTGTTATTATATTTTTTTCTTCAGCAACCCAAATCGGCCGGAAATTCGGTGAATGATCTAAAAACCATTTTTCCCGGCTTGAAACCGTTACCTCCTCTACATCAGCTGTAACCATTCTGCTTTCTATCGTAGAATTATAAATTTTTACAATTGACTCAAGGTCCTTAATTGTAGCATCTCTTATTGTCATTGGGAAGTAAAGATTTATCTGAATAAATTATTGATCATAGCATATTGGAGAAGCAAAATAGTTTTAGCATCGGTTATTTCTTCCTTTTTAATCATTTTATAGGCTTCATCAAATGGTAACTCTATTACTTCAATGTCTTCACCTTCTTCTTTTAGCCCGCCTCCTTCTCCTGTTTTGAGGTTTGGAAAATATGATCCTATAAAAAAATGTAAAATCTCCGTAACAGCTCCGGGGCTCATATAAGCTTTAAAAATTTTTTTTACGTTTTTCACCTCAAAACCAGTTTCTTCTTCAACTTCCTTTCGGATGCATTCTTCAGGTTCATGTTCATCTAATAGCCCGGCGCAGGTTTCTATAAGAAGGCCGCTTTTATTTCCATTTAAATAGGTAGGCAGCCTGAATTGTTTTGTCAGAATTATATTCCTTGAATCTGAATTATACAATAAGATGGTTGCTCCATTCCCTCGGTCATAGACTTCCCGAACTTGCTTTTGTACCTCTCCTGTTTTTCTTATTAACTCAAAAGTTAATTTTTTAAGATGATACTTTTGCTTACTGAGGGTTTCTTCACTCAAAATTCTAATTCCGTCTTCCATAAAGTTTTATATTTCTAAAAATAAGTCTCCAATTATTTACTCGAATTATGGGGACAGGTTTTAAACCGAATTACTGTGAAATGGCGAGGCAAGCCACACTTAATTCTTTTGCTCCTTCTTGAAGTAAAACATGGCCGCAGGCTTCCAAAGTAGAACCGGTAGTTACCACATCATCGATCAAAAGGATTTTTTTGCCTGCAACTTCTTCCTTGTTGTTTACTACAAAAATTTCTTCCACATTTTTCCAGCGGGCAAACCTGCTCTTTTTGGTTTGGGTGCTGGTGGAAGTTATTCTATTCAGAGCATTAAGGCATACAGGTATTGATAAGGTTTCAGAAAGGCTCCTGGCAAAAGCATCACATTGGTTGTACCCTCTTTTTTTAAGTTTATTTTTATGCAAGGGTACAGGAACAATGACATCAAATTTGCCTGTAAACCCTGATTCCGCTAATTCAAACCCGTACCATTTTCCCAACATTTCGCCGACCTCCTGGTGCCCTTTATATTTTAGATGATGAATAAGCTTCTGAACTTTACCGTGCTTAATAAAATAAAGGTAGGCAAAAGCTCGATGAAGATGTATTTTGCCCCAAAACCTTTGCTCAAGGGGATTGGGTGAAGTTAAATGAAAGTTTGTTTTGGGCAATTCAAACCGGCAAAAGGTACAAATGGTATCTTCTCCGCCTTCCAATGCTTTGTGACAGGCCAAACAAAAAGTAGGGTAAATAAGACGAAAAAATTCCTTAATCATAAGTTAAGTATTCAAACCGTCTATGAAGATAAAAATTATAAATTAAAGTAGTTAGGTTTGATTTTTATTTTTAAAACACAGAATTGCCTGAGTAAGAGCTAAATTGAAAAAATAAGTCAAAGAAACATTTATATCATGTTGTAAACAGACATAATATCGTCAGCAATTTTTTCGCTCTCAAATCTTTTTACATATTCTTTTCCACGTTCAATCATAAACCTGGCTTTTGTAGGGTTTTTCAAAACCGATTGAATCGCTTCTGCCAACTGCTCCGGGGATTTGGGATCGATATAAAGTGAATCTTTACCGCCTGCTTCTGAAAAACAGGATCCCGTACTGGAAATTACCGGAATACCAGAGTTCAACGCTTCAATGATAGGAATTCCAAACCCTTCAAATATGGAGGGGTAAATAAAAAGTTTTGAAAGCTGGTAAATTAAAGGAAGGTCCTCAAAGGGAACATTGTGCAGAAAGATTACTCTGTTTGTCAGATTTTCTTTTTGGATAAATTCTATAATATCCTGTTTATACGGAGTTTCTCTTCCAACAATCACCAACGGAATTTCTGTATTTGTTAAAAAGGGCAAAGATTTTACAATCGTTAACGCATTTTTCCTTGGTTCGACGGTCCCAACATTTAGTATGAAATCGGTAGGTAGCGCATATTTTTCAGCGACAGATTTTAATTTTCTGGAGTCAAATTCTTGTTTAAATACCTCATTACACCCCTGGTAGACAACTTCTATTTTATGAGAGGGAATATTCAAAAATGTGTTTAAATCTTCAGCCGTCTGATTGCTTATTGCGATGATTTTATCCGCTTCTTTACAGGCATATTTCCATTTATTCTTATAAATCTCGACGTCAATTTTTTTATATAAATGAGGAAATCGTAAAAATAAAAGATCATGAATGGTGACCACGGTTTTGAACCTCTTTTTTCCAAAAGGTAATTCGTTGCTTAACCCATGATAAATGTCAAGATGGTCTTTTTCCGCCTGGTTTGCAATTCCAAAGCTTCTCCAAAGGCTTTTAAATCCTAAAGAAGTAACAATTTTTGAAGGGAGTTTATAATGAAGTTTATGATTTGTATCAAACGCCGAAAACTCCTTATTTTCCTTTAAAACAGGGGTGTATAAGTAAAAATCATTTTCGGGGAAATTATGGTGAAGAGACTTTATTACAAATCTGCTATAGTTTCCCAAACCTGTGTTATTTGCAAATGCGCGCTTAGCGTCAAATCCTATCTTCATTTTTCAGGTTTGGGAAACGAATAAATCTATCTGCTGTAATTTGGAGCTTCTCTTGTTATCTGGACATCATGAGGGTGGCTTTCCTTTACACCCGCAGTGGTAATTTTCACAAACTTTGCTTTTTTAAGCGCTTCCACATTAGGCGCACCGCAATAGCCCATTCCAGCCCTTAATCCTCCAACCATTTGATATAAAACTTCAGATACAAGTCCTTTGTATGGAACTCTGCCTACAATTCCTTCCGGTACCAGTTTTTTAATATCATCTTCAGCATCCTGAAAGTATCGGTCACTTGAACCTTCTTCCATTGCTTCAAGGGATCCCATTCCTCTGTATGACTTAAATTTACGTCCTTCATAAATGATCATTTCTCCCGGCGCTTCTTCGGTTCCTGCCAATAAAGAACCAATCATGATACTGCTTGCTCCGCCGGCAATAGCTTTAACCAAATCCCCGGAAAACCTTATTCCTCCGTCTGCAATTACAGGTACACCTGAGCCTTCAATGGCTTGAGCAGCTTCTACTACTGCTGATAGTTGAGGAACACCGACGCCTGCAATAACTCGTGTCGTACAAATACTTCCCGGCCCAACCCCGACTTTTACTCCATCTGCTCCAGCATCCACCAGGCTTTTGGCGCCTTCGCCGGTAGCTACGTTTCCAACGATTACTTCAAGATCAGGGAAAGCTTTTTTTACTTCTTTAAGCGCATTAATAACGCCTTTGGAATGGCCATGTGCCGTATCGATAGTAACTACATCTACCCCTGCTTTTTTTAAGGCTTCTATTCTGTCAAACAATTCGGAATTTACACCAACAGCACCACCAACCCTTAATCGTCCAAATTCATCTTTACAGGCATGGGGACGATCTTTTTTCTTTAAAATATCTTTATAAGTAACCAAGCCCCTCAGGTTATTGTCTTTATCAACAATCGGAAGTTTTTCTATTTTATATTCCTGGAGAATAAGTTCTGCATTGTTTAAGTCTATTCCTACTTGGGCGGTAATCAAATTGTCTTTCGTCATTATTTCCCTGACGCTCTTGGTGAAATCTTTCTCAAAACGCATGTCTCGGTTAGTTACAATTCCGACAAGTCTACCATTGCCATTTACAACAGGTATTCCACCGATCCTGGATTCGGACATAATTTTGTTCACTTCACCTAGCGTAGCATTTTCATCTACCGTAATAGGGTCCAGGATCATTCCGCTTTGAGACCTTTTTACTTTTCTTACCTGCTCTGCTTGTTGAGCAATGGTCATATTCTTATGAATAATACCGATGCCTCCTTCCAGTGCCATTGCTATGGCTAATTCTGTTTCTGTAACAGTATCCATTGCTGAAGAAATTAATGGAATATTGAGCTGAATTTTTCTGGAAAGGTATGTAGATGTATCTGTTTCCCTGGGCAATACTTCTGAATATGCAGGGACTAAAAGAACATCATCATAGGTAAAGGCTTCGTATAAAAATTTGGAGGTGTGGTTTGACATTGCAAATAATTTAGGAGTACTATTTGCGGTGTGAATTTAGGAATAGAAAACGAGAATATTTAATGATGATAAAAAAATAATTTGATAATGGATTTAAGGAAATATTAAATTTTGAATGTAAAGTTTTATAGGAAGACGTTTCAAGACTGTCTTCAAAGCGATATCTTCATAATGGCTACATAATGTCATGTGAATCAATATTTTATATAATAATTTGAGAACTTCATGATTAATTTCTCCAAACCTCGAACCTCATACCTCAATCCTTTGTTATAAAACCTGAAAATAGGCATGATTGTAATCATCCAAAACGACGATGAATCTCTAATGGAATATTCCATGTGACAACTAAAAGAACAAATTATAAACACATAAATTAAAACATTATTTTTGCAACACTTTAATCGATTTAATAATTGAAAGAAAAAAAGGTAAAAGTTGGATTGGTGCAGATGTCTTGTACCGCCACTCCTCAGCAAAATCTGGATAAGGCCATAGCCCGAATAAGGGAAGTGGCAAAAATGGGCGCACAAATCGTTTGTCTTCAGGAGCTTTTTACATCTCTTTATTTTTGTGACATAGAGGCTTATGAGAATTTCGAACTTGCGGAGCCCATTCCTGGCCCTTCTACTGATGCACTCAGTAAGATTGCAGGGGAACTTGGCGTAGTGATTATTGCCTCTTTGTTTGAAAAAAGAGCCCAAGGAATTTACCACAATACAACCGCTGTTTTGGATGCGGATGGTGCTTATTTAGGAAAGTACAGGAAAATGCATATTCCTGATGATCCGGGATATTATGAAAAGTTCTATTTTACTCCGGGTGATTTGGGGTATAAAGTGTTTGATACAAAGTTTGCTAAAGTAGGCGTGCTGATATGTTGGGATCAATGGTATCCTGAAGCAGCAAGAATTACGGCTTTGATGGGTGCTGAAATTCTTTTTTACCCAACAGCAATTGGTTGGTCAACTTCTCAAACTGCAGAAGTGAATGATGAACAGTACAATGCATGGCAAACCATACAACGCGGTCATGCTGTGGCAAACGGAATCCATGTGGTGGCAGTGAACAGAGTAGGAGAAGAAGGTCCGATGAAATTCTGGGGCGGTAGCTTTATTTCAAATCCTTTTGGAAAATTAATTTATAAAGCACCCCACGACACGGAAGTGGTGCATGTGGAAGAATTGGATCTTAACAAATCCGACAGTTACAGAACACACTGGCCTTTTATGAGAGACAGGAGAATAGATTCTTACCAGGAAATAACCAAGAGATTTATTGATTAAAAATGTGGGAAGTTGGAAGTAGGGAGTAGGAAGAAATCTTTCACTTCCAACCTCCCACTTCCATCTTCCAACTATACTAAATGACACCAAAAGAACAAGGATATTTCTTTCCTGCCGAGTGGGCGCTTCATGAATCTACCTGGCTTAGCTGGCCTCATAAAGAAGACTCATGGCCGGGTAAAATTGATTCTATTTACTCTGTTTATGCACAATTTATAGCTGAAATTGCCAAGGGAGAAAAAGTAAACATCAATGTGGACGGCGCAGTGATGAAAGACAAAGCAATAGAATATTTGAAAGAAGCGGGAGTGGATCTAAATAAAGTTCATTTTTTTTACCATCCTACCAATGATGCCTGGTGCAGAGATCATGGGCCTGCTTTTCTGGTCAATCCTTTAAGAAATCCAGGTAAAATAATTGTAGACTGGGGGTATAATGCCTGGGGCGGAAAATACCCGCCATTTGACCTGGATGATGTGATTCCTACTAAAATTGGAGAAAAACTGGGTATTCCAGTGTTGCATCCCGGGATTGTAATGGAAGGCGGTTCTGTGGATTTTAATGGCTCAGGAACTGTACTTACTACCACAGCCTGCTTGTTAAATCAAAACAGAAACCCTCATTTGAACCAAAGGCAAATCGAAGAATATCTGATCAATTATTATGGAGTCGAACAAATACTTTGGTTAGGAGATGGCATAATTGGTGACGATACCGATGGGCATATTGATGACATTACAAGATTTGTAAATGAAGACACGGTAGTGACGGTAGTAGAGGAGAGTAAGTCTGACGAAAACCATGAGATCTTGCAGGAGAATTTGTCAGCGCTAAAAAAGATGAGACTTATTAACGGGAAGCAATTGAATATTATTGAAATCCCGATGCCCAAGCCAGTGATATACGACGGCCAGCGATTACCTGCTTCTTATGCTAATTTCTATATATCAAACGCTGCCATAGTTGTCCCTACTTACAGAGATGATAAAAATGACCGGAAAGCATTGGATGCTCTACAAGCTTGTTTCCCGAAAAGAAAGGTAATAGGACTTGATTCTACAGATATTATCTGGGGACTGGGAAGTTTTCATTGCCTAAGCCAGCAGGAACCGCTGGTTAATTTGTTAATGTGATAATGTGCTGATTAGTCCTTTCTACACCTAATTATCACATCATCTCATCAACTAATTATCGAATTAAAGCATTCCCTGCATCTTGCTTCATAAAGGTCTTTTTCACCAAGTAAAACTTTTTCTTTTGAAGAAGACAGTCTGAAGGAGTAAGAGGCAATTCCTCCGCATTGGGCACAGATTGCATGAAGCTTAGTTACAAATTCAGCGGTTGACATTAACTGAGGTACAAAACCAAACGGCCTTGCTTCCGAATCCATACTTAATCCTGCTATAATTACCCTTATTCCTTTATTTGCCAGTTCGTTGGATACATCGACAATTTCATTATCAAAAAACTGAACCTCATCTATCCCTACAACATCGGTATCAGAAGAAAGATGGAGGATCTCTTTTGCAGAATTCAGAGGAGTGCATTCAATAGAATTTTGATTATGAGAAACCACATTCAGGTGATGGTACCTGGTATCAATTGAAGGTTTAAATAGTTTTACTTTTTGTTTGGCAATCACTGCTCTGTTTACTCTTCTTATCAACTCCTCGGTTTTTCCTGAAAACATACAACCGGTGATTACCTCAATCCACCCTCTGTTTTTATTTCCGGAAGGTTGTCCTAAATGTGGTTCTATAAACATGAGATGGTCATTAAAAATCAATATTAAGAATTATCCTTGATTTAGGATTTGTACTTTTCTTCTATTCTCAATTCAAATGAATTAAAAAATCTTTATTTTAGAAAAAATCCTGATAAAATAAATCCGATCTGTTAAAATTGCAGGTCAATTTATCGATCCGGGTTTCAAAATCTAATAATTTAAATATGTCAAAGCCAGAATTATCTCGAAGAAAATTTATGGAAACCACAGGTAAAATAGCGGCTGCGGCGGCAGTTGCATCTTTGGGGGTTTCTGAAGCTTTATCATCACCAAAAGAAAAATCAATGTTTGTACACCATGTTTATTTCTGGATGAAACCAGACGCTACAAAAGAGGAAAAAGACAAGCTCTATGAAGGCATAAAGACTATTGCAAAATTAGAAACGGTTAAAATGAGTCATGTAGGCATTCCTGCTGATACGAACAGACCTGTAATAGATACTTCTTATAGCTTTTCCCTGCTTACCGTTTTTGATGACAAAAAAGGACACGATATTTATCAGGAACATCCTGTCCACTTAAAGTTTATTGAAGACTGCAAAAATCTCTGGACTAAAGTTCAGGTATATGATTCAATAGACAGAAAATAGTCTGCCTCATTCCAATACTCACTACTTAATACTTATCCATGAGCATTAGCGAGACTTTTATAAAAGATGCTGAGGCGAAGGCCTTTGACCTTAACCACAGGCGGACAATTAATTTTAATATTGCTAAATACAACGACAGTGTAAAGAAAGGAAAGGAGCAATATGAAAATTTAGAATTGGCCAGGGACAGGGCATCATTTTTAAAAACTCAAAGCATAGATAGATTGGATGAGTATTTGATAATGTTTGAGACCAATTTCAAGAAAAAAGGAGGGAAGATCATTTGGGCTTCAGATAAGGATGAGGCATTAAAGGAAATTCTAAAAATATTTAAGAGAAATAATGCCAAGCTTACTGTGAAGTCAAAATCCATGACTACAGAAGAGATTGAGCTTAATGAATGTCTTGAACACAATGGTGTTGAAGCAGTAGAAACAGATCTGGGAGAATATATTGTCCAACTGGCCGGACAAAAACCTTATCATATTGTAACGCCGGCCATGCACATGTCTAAAAAAGACATAGCAGAACTTTTTACCAAAAAATTAAACACTCCTCCAACAGACGATGCGCAGGTATTAACGAACGTCGCTAGAAACCTTTTAAGAGAAAAATATATTACGGCGGATATCGGTGTGACTGGCGCTAATTTTCTCGTAGCCGATATCGGGGGAATTTCCATTACGGAAAATGAAGGTAACGGACGTCTTTCAACGACCTTTCCACGGATACATATTGCAATAGTAGGAATTGAAAAAATGATTCCCTCTGTTACCGACCTGGATTTATTCTGGCCTTTGTTGTCTACCGCTGGTACAGGGCAAAGGGTAACTGTCTATAATACTATTCTTACAGGTCCTCGCCAGCCGGATGAGGTGGATGGACCTGAAGAAATGTATGTTGTTTTACTTGACAATGGGAGAACTAATTTACTGGCTGAACTTGAGAAAAGGCAAGCCTTGAATTGTATAAGATGTGGCGCTTGCCTGAATACTTGTCCTATATATAAAAACATAGGGGGACATTCTTACAATACAACATACAGCGGACCGATTGGCTCAGTAATCACGCCTCATCTGAAGGGAATGGAAGATTTTAAGCATTTGAGTTATGCAAGTTCGTTGTGTGGAGCTTGTACAAGTGTTTGTCCTGTCCGAATTGAAATACATAATCTTTTGTTGCTTAACAGAAAGCAAAGTGTAGATCAAAAGCTAAATTCAAAGTCAGAAAGTTTTGGATTCTCAATCTGGAAAAAGGCAATGAAAAACAGGAAACTAATGAATTTGTTGGGTGGTGGAGCAAAAAGCTTTTTGTTGAGAACCCTTTTTAAAGATACTTGGGGTAAGAGGCGAGAGTCGCCTCAGTTACCCTCAAGATCCTTCAACCAGCTATGGAAAGAAAGGCGTTTAAAATAGGCTTACTAAACCAGCAAAGTAAGATTATCTGCCTTTCTTGAAATAAAGGTAATAGGAAAAGATATACCAGAATTTGATTTTAGATGAAGGGTTTTTTCTTTTCGGTGAAGTAAGATCTTTTTCCGATGAGGGCTTTTGAAATAATTGAATATTAAATTTTTAATGATAGATTGGAGTATGGAAGTGGGGAGTTAGAAGAGATGAGACTTGATGGTTTTAAATTTTCATCTTAAAAGAAAAATGTTGAATTATAAATGAGCAGACCCATTCAAAATTCAACATTTAACACTTAAAATTAATTAGACTAGGCCGTTAGCCACGACATACTCAGCTATTTGAACAGCATTAGTTGCAGCTCCCTTTCTTAGATTATCTGCTACAATCCACATGTTTACCGTTTTTGGCTGAGTTTCATCTCTTCTTATTCTGCCTACAAATACTTCATCTCTGCCATGAGCATTAATGGGCATCGGGTATTTTAAATTTTTAATGTCATCTTCTACGATGATTCCCGGAGAATTTTGAAGAATGTTCACCAGTTCATTGTGGTCATATTCGTTTTCAAATTCAATATTTACCGATTCTGAATGACCGCCCATTACCGGCACACGTACAGTTGTAGCTGTTACTTTAATGGAATCATCCATCATGATCTTCTTGGTTTCGTTCACCATCTTCATTTCCTCTTTTGTGTATCCATTGTCCAGGAACACGTCGATATGAGGAAGAAGATTTAAATCAATTGGATAAGGATAAACTTTTTTAGGTTCTCTACCAGACCGTTCGTCCATTAACTGATCCACAGCTGCTTTTCCCGTCCCGGTTACGGATTGATAAGTGGAAACAACAATTCTCTTTATTTTATATTTTTTATGCAAAGGATTTAGCGCTACTACCATTTGGATCGTGGAGCAGTTAGGATTTGCAATAATCTTGTCATCCTTTGTTAAAGTATGTGCATTGATTTCAGGCACAACAAGTTTATTTGCCGGATTCATTCTCCAAGCGGATGAATTGTCAATTACTATTGTTCCAACCTCAGCAAATTTTGGTGCAAGCTCCAAAGAAGTGCTACCACCCGCAGAAAAAATAGCAATCTCCGGCTTTAGCTTTATGGCTTCTTCAGCACTATGAACACGGTAATTTTTTTCCTTGAAAGTAATTGTACTTCCTACCGATCTGGCTGAAGCTACAGGAATCAATTCGTCAAACTTGAAATTACGTTCATTCAGAACTTTTAAAATTTCCGAACCGACTAATCCGGTAGCGCCTACTACTGCTAATTTCATTATTTTATTATTTATGGTTTTACTTACTTTTAAAAATTGATAAAGCAAGGTTACTTTCTCCTCTTTCGATCATAAATCATTGCTTTAAACCTAAGCCTTAGATTTTTTTAATAACCTGCTTCTTCAAATGCGTTTATTTTATTGGCTCTTTATTTTTTGCGGTGCAAATTTAATAAGTTATTTTTCTTATTCTCAAATAAACACCTTTCCTTATTTTCAGGATTTCGAATCTGACTTCGTTCCGGGCATAAATGTAGAATTCCTGCCTTTTTGGGTAGCCAATGAGGTGAAACCTTCATCAAGGGTATTTAAAGAGGCAACGAATATGTTAAATGGAACAGGGGCTTTAGGGCTAACTCCAACATCCTCGTATTCTCCGGAGATTACTGTCAGCCTTGATTTTTCTACTTCAGACGGTGCCAAGTTGGCATTTTACGCAAGAAGCCTGGCCAACGGAACCGGTACTTATCTTGCGATTTTGGAACTATCTGTCTCTGTAGATGAAGGTGCTTCTTTTTCCACACCCGAAGAGATAAGTACTTTTGCAAATGCTGACTCTCCTTACGCACTTTATAACTTCAATTTTCCCTCTTCAATAGCAGGTCAATCAGGTGTTGTGTTGAAAATTAAATTAAAAAGAGGAACACCAGGTTCGGGGTCCACTGCGACAGTGGTTATGGAGGATTTTAAAATAACAGAGGAAGTAATCGAAGTGCCCGAGGTTGGTTTTGGTCAGATACAAATAAATGAAATTTTTGCTGATCCGTCCGGAGCTGATGCCCCTGATTCTATGGTCCTTCCTGAGGTGGAATTCGTCGAATTGTTTAATGCTGGAGTGGATACAATTAACTTAAAAGATTTTTCTCTTTCAGGATCAAAAATTCCTTCATTTCAACTTTTGCCTGACTCCTATGTAATTATTTGTTCAAATAATAAAGTTTCTGAATTTTTACCCTTTGGGGAAACCATTGGATTGTCTACATGGAACACTCTTACAAATACGGGTGAAAAATTGAGATTAGAGGATCCTGTGGGAAAGATAATTGACAGCCTTTCCTATAATCTTGACTGGTACAGAGATAAAAATAAACAAACCGGAGGATGGAGTATTGAACAAATCAATCCTTCGAGTGAATGTTTCGGAAGCTACAATTGGAAAGCATCCGAATCGACCTACGGTGGTACTCCTGGTATAAAAAACTCTGTTTATAGTATAGATAAGGATAGCACTCCGTTAGCTACGGAAAAATTAATTATAAAAGACAAGCTCACCCTGGAAGTTAGGTTTAATAAGCCCCTTTTGCCAACCTTTATCAAAAATCAGATTAAAGTTTCTCCTGCATTAAATATCAATTCAATCGACTTTTCAACCTTCTACGATGCAGTAATTATTAATTTATCAGACTCCATTCACGGTGGAATAATTTACAATATGACCTTTGAGAATGTGGAAGACTGCTCATCTTCCAGGTCCTCCTTGCCTGAGGTGTCTTTTGGCTTAGGTGTTTCTCCAGCATACAATGATCTTGTTATTTCTGAAATAATGGCCGATCCTTCTCCTGTAAAAGGTTTAACCGAGGTAGAATATTTGGAGCTGTTTAACCGGTCAAACAAAATAATATCATTGAAGGATGTGATTTTAACCGATGAATTGTCTTTAACAAGTCTGCCGGAAGAAACAATTTTTCCCGGTGAATACATGGTGCTCTGTCCTTCTTCTTCCCTGGACTATTTTAAACAAACATGCAGGGCGATAAGCCCAGGCAAATGGCTTTCGTTGAATAATTCTGGTGAAATTATTTCCCTAACCTATCTGGATAAAACTATTTTTTCCGTCGCTTATTCTGACGAATGGTATAATGACATGGAAAAGAAAGAAGGCGGTTTTTCCCTGGAAATGGCAAACATTGATCTTCCTTGCCTGGAAGATGGAAACTGGTTCGCTTCTTTGGACGATGCTGGTGGTACTCCGGGTAGAGCAAACTCAAATTTTGAGCAGATAATAGATTTGACTGGGCCTTCTATTAGCGACATTGAGGTTTTAACCGCCTCTGATATTAGAGTAAATTTTAATGAAAAAGTTGAAAATGGAAGCCTTTTGGTTCAGCAACTTTCATTATCTCCATCAGTAGAAATAAAATCAATTAAAGATGTCGGAATAACTAAGAAAGTCATAGCGGTTAATTTTGCACTTCCGCTATCTCCAAAAATTATTTATACTTTACAGGCAAAAGACCTGAAGGATTGTTCGGGGAATATTGGTTCTTCAAGTTTTGACTTTGCCATTCCGGAAGAGGCGGATTCATTGGATGTTATAATCAATGAGTTGTTATTTAACCCTCGGCCCTATGGAGTTGATTTTATTGAAATTTATAACAGATCTGATAAGTTTCTAAGCCTAAATGGTTGGAAATTAGGCGCTATGAATGAGGACACGATCAGCGATACTCAATTGTTGACTGGTTCGAAATCATTGTTAAAACCTAATGAAATGCTCGTCTTAACTCCCGATCCTGATATTTTAATAAATGAATACCCCTTACTCGTCAAAGAAAATATTATAAAAGTGACTTTACCTTCATTGCCGGATGAAGGAGGAAATATAGTATTGACAGATAGTACGGGAGTAGTCATTGACTTTTTTGAATACAGTGAAAGTTATCATTACGATTTTCTATTGAGTAATGAAGGAGTGTCTTTGGAAAGAATTAATATTGAAGGAAGCACAAATGACAAAAACAATTGGCACTCAGCTTCAGAAGACGCTGGTTTTGCAACCCCCGGATACAGAAATTCACAATTTAAGGATGAGCTGAACACAAATAAATTTATTAAGATAGATCCCCCTGTTTTCTCACCGGATGGAGATGGTTATAATGATTTTACCCTAATAAATTTTTTATTTGAAGAACCGGGCAATATGGTTTCTGTAAACCTATATGATAAGGAGGGAAGAATTCTTAAAAATCTTATAGATAATCAAACCCTTTCTCTGAATGGGTTTATTCAATGGAACGGAGAAGATAATAATGGAAATAGAGTTAAATCAGGAATATATTTAGTGCTGATAGAAATATTTACCTCTACAGGAGAGAAAAGAAAATACAAGAAAGAGGTTATTGTTGCTACAAAGCTCTAAACCAAAACAAAATTTAGTAAAAGCGGTTACCAGCTAGTGCCACTTCTACTATTTCAGCTAAGTCGCCTTTTGGAGTTCCTCCGTCAGTTCCTCTATTGCTTTTGATGTATATGACTGGGTCTGACTTAATAACTTCTCAAACTTTGCCTCATCTATTTTATTTTCACTGCAATCATTTTCTATGGATTGCATTATTTCCTGTAAACTCTTTATACCCAGAATGGCAAAGGATGATTTTACTTTGTGACATAATAGCTTGAGATTGCCCCAATCTTTTTTCTTAAAATTATCCAGTAGATTTTCTACATCAACTGGGGCCTTTTGAAGAAAAAGGTTTATCGCTTTAGTAACAAAGGCTTCGTTACCTTCCGCCATTTGTTTCAGATAGTCCAGGTTTACAACTCGCTCACTCATATATGGATTATTTTGTATGGAATCTTGTATGTTATTATTTTCTTTTGATGATTTATTCTTTTTTACCAATGATGCTATTTTATGGTAAAGATCATTTGCTTCAAAAGGCTTTGAAATATAGTCGTTCATGCCTGCCTGAATACATTTCGCGGATTCAGGACTCATTGCATGTGCCGTCATTGCTATAATCGGAACTTGTGAAAGTGGCTTCTTAAAATTGCTCCTTATATAACTTGTCGCTTCGTATCCATCCATTTCAGGCATCTGAATGTCCATTAATACTATATCTACTGCATTGGCCTGAAGTTTTTCCAGCGCTATTTTTCCGTTATCGGCTATAGTTACTTCACATCCTGCTGAACGCAGGACTGTCTCGGCCAATAATTGATTAATTTCATTATCCTCTACAAGGAGAACCTTAACCTTCTCAAGGTTAGTGGATTTGTCTTTTTCGCTTGACAAAAATGAACCTGGCTTTTGTGCATTGCCGGTATGATTTTTCTTTAAAGGGAGTGTAAAGGTGAATTTGCTCCCCTTTCCAAGTACGCTTTCTACCCAAATTTTACCATCCTGTAATTCAAGTATATTTTTTACAATGGCCAACCCTAGTCCAGTTCCCCCATATTTACGAGTAGTATCACTACTGGCTTGGGTAAAGCTGTCAAATATTGATTCTAATTTGTTATTAGGTATTCCTATACCTGTGTCTTCAACGGAAAATTCTAAAGAAGCAAAATTATTGTCTTGTTCTAAAACCTTGATCATTAAAGTAATGCTGCCCGACTCGGTAAATTTGAGGCCATTGCTTATCAGATTAATAATTACCTGGTTTAGCCTGAATGGATCACCAAGAAAATAATCAGGGACATTGTTTTCAATTTTATAGATTAACTCAATATTCTTTTCTTTAACTTTTGGCTGGAACAGTTCTATAATCGGATGAATAACTTCCTGTAGACAAAATTCAACTTCCTCCAAAGTGAGTTTTCCTGATTCGATTTTTGAGAAGTCGAGAATGTCATTTATAATAACCAAAAGGTTTTCACTTGAAAAATGAATTGCCTCCAGGTATCTTTTCATCTCATCCGGCAAATCGTCTTTTAATAGGATTCGTGTAAAACCAATTATTGCATTCATTGGCGTTCGGATTTCGTGACTCATGTTGGCCAAAAATTGCTGTTTTACTTTCATTGAATCTTCAGCAACTCTTTTGGCCTCTATCAATTCTTGCTCTACCCTTTTTCTTTCACTTATATCCTGAACCGTCCCTACTATTTTCACCAACTTATTGTCGGTGTTAAAAATGGAATAACCCTGCGAGTTGGCATATTTTAGCTCGTCTTCAGGAGTTATTATTCTGAAGTCTACATTTATGAGTTCATTTTTAATTGCCTTTTTTAACGCGCCAATAACAATAGGATGATCGTCGGGATGAATACAACTTAAGAAATTGACCTTATTAGGAACAAAACTTTCCACGTCCCTGTCAAATATTCTAAAAACCTCTTCTGACCAATAAACGGACCGGTCACTTAAATGAAATTCCCAGTTTCCGATTCTCGCCAGTCTTTGCGCTTCAGCTAGCCGCGATTCACTGACTTTTAAAGCTTGCTCAGTTTCATACCGTTGATTTTCAATATCCTGAAGGCGAATTACATTTCTAAGGATCTGGGCAATGGCATGGGCGTTAATTTGAGTTTTTATAACATAATCGGAAGCGCCGGCTTTCATCATTTCCACGGCAATCTTCTCATCTCCCTGTGAGGTGACAATAACTATAGGACTTCTCACCCCTTCTGCCCTGGCTTTTTTTAGCAAGCTTAACCCGTCCGTTCCCGGAAGCAGGTAATCTAAAAAGACGCAATCGTAGTTATTTTTCTTAAGGTTTTCAAGAGCATCGTTTGCATCAAAATTTTCAGTAATGTCATATTCAAATTCTGTAGCCTTCAGCGCTCTCTTAACAATGATCCTGTCTACTTCATCATCATCTATAATCAATATTTTTAATATACGATTCATATAGATTACTGCTTCTTTATCAAAATTATTTTCGTTTAAATCTTTTGCTTCTTCTCACTTTGTAAATCAGCCATTTGAAAATAGCGCGTCCTACTAAATTAATAGGAAATGATATACGGTATACCTGATGTAAGAATAGATAAAAATAAAAAATGTAAGTTTTGTTTCAGGGGCTTTCGTAAGAAGGTGCTTTAAGAGTTGTTTCTATATATTTTAATTATTTGGCACTGCCGTATGAACAAGAAACTTTTGAAGCATTACTTTGTCCAATACCATAAAAATTATGCTAAACAGGTATTTTTAAGGGATTTAATGTTTTAACTGGAAAAAATGTTTTACAAATATTCTAATAAAAAGATGTCGGAGTTGAAATAAAACAAAAAATAACTTATGTATGATTAGGTGTTGAAAATGACTGGCTTATAAATGCGGTTAATTCGAAATAGAATTGTTGAGCATGTTAAAAACGGCAAAATGGCCTTTAATATCAGATAGAATGATAATGATGAAAATGTTTTTAGTCTGGACAAATTGATTTCCTTTAGCTGCCCGCCACCATTCTGGTATCGACCAATTTAAATCCCGATCTATGGACAGTCAGGATCTGTACATCAGGATCATCTTTTAAATATTTCCTCAATTTTGCAATATAAACATCCATGCTTCGGGCATTAAAATAACTATCATCAAGCCAGATGGTCTTTAAAGCTACCGTTCTGTCGAGCATTTCATTCATGTTTAAGGCAAGAAGCCTTAGCAATTCAGATTCTTTTGAAGTAAGCTTATGAGATGTTTCCCCATCAATTAAAAGTTGTCTATTGTAATCAAAAACAAACTTTCCAATTTTAAAAACTTTGGTTTCACTGGGTTGTACTTCTGTGTTTTGGGTTCTCCGAAGAATTGCTTTCATTCTTAAGACAAGCTCCTCCATACTGAAAGGCTTGGTTAAGTAATCATCCGCGCCTATTCGTAATCCCTTTAAGGTGTCTTCTTTCATTGATTTTGCTGTGAGAAAAATAATGGGTGTTGATTTGCCCATTTCTCTTATTTCTTGTGCAATGGCAAAGCCATCTTTGCCTGGCAACATTACATCCAGAATGATCAGGGAAAACGAGTTCTCATTAAAAACTTCTATAGCTTTTGAGCCGTGATTACATAAGGTGGTTGGATATCCTTTTGCCTCAAGATATTCTTTAAGAATCTGACCAAGGTTGGGGTCGTCTTCGACTAAAAGCGTTTGCATAGCTTAATGGTAAATAGTGATTTAGGAAGGATAAAACTAAAGCTATTTTAATTAATTAAGCTATATCTATAAATAAAAAAATCCTCCCTGAGGAGGATTTTAAATTGATGTTTTTCAGGTATCTGAAATAAATTACGCTACTCCAACTTCGTTTGTAACTACTTCGCCTTTTATTTTAGCCTTTATCTTCTTTTCAATTTCATCGGCAAGTTCAGGATTATCCTCCAATAACGATTTTACTGCATCTCTGCCTTGTCCGAGTTTGTTTCCTTCATAAGAAAACCATGAACCGGCTTTTTTTATAATTTCAAGATCAACTCCTAAGTCTAATACTTCACCTACTTTTGAAATGCCTTCTCCATACATTATATCAAATTCAACCACTTTGAAAGGAGGGGCAACTTTATTTTTAACTACTTTAACACGAGTTCTATTGCCGATAATGTTATCAGCGCTTTCTTTAATCTGACCTATCCTTCTGATGTCTAATCGTACTGATGCATAGAATTTTAATGCATTACCACCGGTAGTTGTTTCAGGATTGCCAAACATAACCCCGATTTTATCCCTTAGTTGATTGATGAAAATACAGGCACAACCTGTTTTATTTATCGTTCCTGTCAGCTTTCTTAAAGCCTGGGACATTAATCTTGCCTGGAGGCCCATCTTGCTATCTCCCATTTCTCCTTCCAATTCTGCTTTTGGAACGAGCGCTGCTACGGAGTCAATCACAATAATATCAATTGCACCGGAGCGAATCAGATGCTCCGCAATTTCTAATGCTTGCTCACCATTATCCGGTTGAGAAATTAGTAAGTTTTCCGTATCTATCCCAAGTTTTTCTGCATACGATTTATCAAAGGCATGTTCTGCATCAATAAATGCTGCCAACCCTCCTTTTTTCTGGGTTTCGGCAATACAATGCATACTTAAAGTAGTCTTACCGGAAGATTCAGGCCCATATATTTCAATCACTCTCCCTTTTGGTATTCCTCCTATGCCCAGTGCTATATCTAAGCCAAGTGATCCTGTGGAAATAGCAGGAATATCTACTATCTTTTCATCACTTAACTTCATTATTGTCCCCTTGCCATAAGTCTTTTCCAACTTATCAATGGTAATTTGGAGCGCTTTTAATTTTTCTGATTGTTCACTCATTGTTTTAAATTATTCTTTTAGGATTCAGGCTGCCTGGAGTTAGGCAGAAATGTTTCAGGATTTAAACTTGAAGTTACTATTATGCATCTCAATTCCCAAATCCTGATCTTACATTAAATACACTTTTATAAATTCCTTAATATATGCCGAAAATCATACTATGGACGATAAATGCCTGATTACAACAAAAGTCCATATCCTTGAAAATTTTGATATATTTAAAAAATTATCCTGATATCATTTAGATCCGGGCAATAAATTTTGGTCATGGATTTGTTATCACTTGCCCGCCTTTTATTTAGCACCCAGTGAGACTTTTTTTATTATTTATAAGTCTTATAATAAGAAACAGGTAATTTTGAATTTAAATATTGAAAAAAGTACAAGGAAGATTTTAAATATCTGAAAAAAAGATATTCTTCGTTGTTAGAAATAAAAAGTGTAATGAAACCATATGTCGCAAAATAGGATGAAAATGTCAGATGGTTTGATGAAAATTTAACACATTCACGAATGAAAAATTTCTTTTGGCTTTTTGCCTTACTATGTTTTTTACCGGGATTTATTCAAAAAGAGAATAATAAGGCTTTTGCCACTAAAGCCTTTACTACGGGTGAAAAATTAGAATACAGGGTACATTATGGGTTTATTACAGCGGGGGAAGCTGTTATTTCGGTAGATTCCAAAATCTATGAAAGGAATGGAAGGCCTTGTTATAAAATTAATGTGTTTGGGAAATCCACTCCCGGATTTGATATAATTCTTAGAATAAGAGACAACTGGGGTTCATTCCTGGATACTACCCATCTGATACCGCACCAATCATACAGAACAATTGAAGAAGGAAGGTATCGGAAAAATGAAATTGTGGATTTTAATCATAAAGAAAGAGAGGCAGAAGTGAAGGTTTGGGACAGGAAAAAGAAGGCATATAAAGAACCTAAGAACTATAGAGTCCCTTCTGGTGTTCAGGATTTGGTAAGCGGCTATTACTTTCTAAGAAATATTGATTATTCCCGGCTAAGACCTGGAGATAAAATCGGGGTGAAGGCTTTTTTTGAAGACTCGCTTTATAATTTCAAAGTAAAATATTTGGGAAAGGAAATGGTGGAGACCAAACTAGGAGAATTCAGAGCAATTAAATTGTCACCCATCATGCCTGAAAATCAATTGTTTGATGGGGAAAATTCAATAAGAGTATGGCTTTCTGATGATCCTAATAAGATCCCTTTAAAAATAGAAGCAGATATGTTTGTCGGTTCGGTTGAAATAGATATTAAAAAGTATTCGGGCCTTAAGTATTAAAATGATTATTTGGATTATATCATTTTGAATAATTTTCCAGTTAACAATTTCTTAATAACGAGTTAATATTACTCGCTTTCTTTCGCAGCTTATTGTAGTTAATTTTAACCCTGAATTAATTCTCACTCATATTCTGTAATGATTGTTATAGAGTGACCGAAGGAAGATGTTAAATATCAGGGAATGTTTAAATTTTATTTTATTATCAACAATGAAAAAAACGTTTCTTTATAGTTTATTTCTTTCCCTTTGTGTGCCTTTTCTGCTTTTTGCAAAACCGGTTACGGTTAAAGGTATTGTGACCAATTCTTCACCTTACAAATACGCCTATCTATTAGAATTTTACGGTGGCGAATTGATTAAAAAAGACTCTGCTCTCATTAAAAATAATGAGTTTGCCTTTAAGTCTCCTGATGCTTTTCCCAGAGGTTTCTATCAAATTAAGTTCAAAGAAAATGTGTTTATTAATTTGATCTTAAGCAATGAAAATGTTTTGATAACTGCTGACCTTAACGATTTAAACTCCAGTCTTAAAGTGTCAAATTCGAAGGAAAATGAAGCATACTTAAAATATAAAGACCTTGCCGAAAAACAGAATGGTTATATAGTAGCTATACAAAATAAAGCCAATAAAGTATATGGTCTGCAAAAGACGGATCCCGCTGCTTTTCAGGTCCAGATGACAGCATTAAAGTCCGAATTTGATTCGTTGAATAAAGTTCAACAAGATTTTAATAAAAAGTTGGCTGACGAAAATGAAGGCCTTTTCATTGCTAAGTTTTTGAAGAATAGCGCTGTAGAAGCCTCTCATACAAAGCAAACCTTTATTTCTTCCGCAGATCTTAATGACCCCGAACTTTTAAGAGGGGATATGCTGAATACAAAAATCCAAATTCTATTTAACTCATTTGTTGAACAAAATTTGGAAGCATGGCAAGCTGAAGCTCAAAACCTGATCGATAAAGCCAAAGGAACAAAAGGGCAGGAGATTGTATTCATATCCCTTTTAGATATTTTTGGTTCAGTAGATATGGATTTTGCAGGAAACCTGGCAAGGCAATATGCAAAGACTTTTCCCAAATCAGAAAAAGCTAAAAATATCCTGGCATCCATGCCCAAACCTTCTCCACAGGTGGGGGAAACTGCACCTAATATTATTCTCCCCGATCCCGACGGGAAAAGCATTTCTTTGGAGTCTTTAAGAGGCAAAGTTGTACTGATTGATTTTTGGGCTTCCTGGTGTGGACCTTGCAGGCAGGAAAATCCTAACGTAGTTAGAGTATTTAATAAATATAAAGATAAAGGGTTTACAATCTATGGTGTCTCACTTGATAAAGACAGGGATCGATGGCTTCAGGCCATTGAGAAAGATCAGTTGACATGGCATCATGTATCGGATCTGAAATTTTGGAATAGTAAGGGCGCAGAATTGTATGGGGTAAGGAGTATACCGGCTACTTATCTGATCGGCAAAGACGGAAAAATAATTGCAAAGAACCTTAGGGGAGAAAAGCTTGAATTTGAGATAAAAAGAGTATTAGAAACCAACAATTGATTATATGAGTAACAAGCAAAACCATAAAGTGCTTGTGGTAGACGATGATCCGGATATATTGGAACTTTTGCAGTATAATTTGACCAAAGACGGCTATGAAGTAAAAACGGCCCTGGATGGGAAAAAAGGAATTGAAATAGCCAAAGAATTTTCTCCGCGGCTGATCCTTCTGGACATTATGATGCCAGGAATGGACGGTGTAGAAACCTGCAGGCAATTACGGGAGATTCCGGAAATGCAATCAACTTTTATAATTTTTTTAACCGCCAGAGCGGAGGAATATTCAGAAATTGCAGCATTTGATGTGGGTGCTGATGATTACATTACAAAGCCTATAAAACCCAGGGCATTGATGAGTCGAATATCAGCCCTGTTTAGAAGGGAATCAAAAAACACCAAGGATTCTACCAAAATCAGTATCGGGCCTCTTACCATTGACAGGACAAGTTATACAGTGTTTATCGAATCAAATCAAATTGTTCTTCCTAAGAAGGAGTTTGAACTCCTGTATTTTCTTGCGCAGAATCCAAATAAAGTATTCGGAAGAGATGATTTATTGCAAAACATCTGGGGTTCTGATGTATATGTCTTAGCCAGGACAGTAGATGTTCACATCCGGAAGGTAAGGGAAAAGATCGGAGAGGGGTATATAACCACTGTAAAAGGTGTTGGTTATAAATTTGAACTTGCCTGAATATTCTAATATTAAGCTTTAAATTTGCCCTGATAAATTTTATCCATAAAGTGAATCTAAAGCATGCTTCTTAATTCAAGGGCTGTTGCACTTCTTATAGCAAGCTCAATTGCAGTAATAACCACAGGGGCCTTATCGCTAAGTGAAGGTATTACTGAAAATGCCCTTTTCCTTTGCTGTATTCTTTCTTTCTTCTCTTCTTTTATATTAATTTATTATACATTAGAATTCCTGATCTTTAGAGAAATAAATAAGATTTATCAGGGATTGGAGAAGATCAATAAAAGGGATTTCTCTTTTAATAAAAAAGGAATTAAAAATGCCTCCAATCCATTTAAAAGAATAAACCAAGAGATTCATTCCTATGCTACCATCAAACAGCAGGAAATAGATGAGCTTAAGAAGCTGGAAGTTTTCAGAAGGGAATTCCTGGCGGATGTTTCCCATGAGTTAAAAACGCCTATTTTTGCCGCTCAGGGATTTGTGCATACCTTATTGGACGGTGCCATTGAGGATAAAAAGGTCAGGACAAAGTTTTTAAAGAAAGCGGCTAAAAACCTGGACGGATTAAATATGCTTGTGCAGGATCTTCTCACCATTTCACAAATGGAAGCAGGGGAAATTAAAATGCACAAGGAAAAATTTGATATCCGGCAAACTGTTCTTGATATTTTTGATCAGCTAGAAGAAAAAGCACAAAAAAAACAAATTGTATTTAAGATGGAGGAAGAAGCTCCGGTGTATGTTTATGCAGACGCTCGGCGCATTCATCAGGTGATGGTTAACTTAATTACCAATTCCATAAAATATGGAAAGGAATTTGGGCATGTTTCCATTTCCTTTTTAAGGGATAAAGGGCATATTGCAATTAATATAAAAGATGACGGAATGGGTATTCCTTCCGAGCATCTGAAAAGAATTTTTGAGAGGTTTTACAGGGTAGAAAAGAGCCGGTCTAAAGATAAAGGGGGAACCGGATTAGGGTTGGCGATTGTAAAACATATCATTGAGGCCCATGGATCAAAAGTAGCTGTGGTCAGTTCAGTCAAAAAAGGGTCTACATTTACATTTAAATTAGATAAAGCGAAAGAATCCGATGAAGCAAGGAGAGTTCAGGAATTGGATATTATTTGAAAATAATGATTTCATTGTCATTAACAAACCGCCCTACATTTCTACGTTAAGCGATAGAAATGATAAAGTAAATATTATAAGTTTAGCAAAAGAATACTGGCCGGATGCACAAGTTTGCCATAGGTTAGATAAAGAAACATCAGGCGCCCTGGCAATAGCAAAAAATCCTGAAGCATACAGGCATTTATCCATGCAGTTTGAAAACAGGGAGGTAGTTAAAGTATATCACGCTGTGGTAGCAGGATTGCATCAATTTGAGGAAGAACTTGTAGACAGACCCATTCTTCCTTTAGGTCATGGAGTGGTAAAACTAGATAAGGCCAAAGGTAAACCGGCAGAAACAATCTTTAATACACTGACGACTTTTCGAAAACATACATTAGTAGAATGCCTTCCTGTTACCGGAAGAATGCATCAAATACGAATACACCTAACTTCATTGGGAACCCCGATCATTTGTGATGAACAATATGGAGGGGAACCTCTTTACATCTCTTCTTTAAAAAAGAAATTTAACCTTAAAAAGGATACAGAAGAATTACCGTTGATCAAAAGAGTAGCACTTCACGCCTACGAATTACATTTTTATGGACTGGGGAATGAAAAAATTTCAACAATTGCGCCCTACCCTAAAGATTTCGATGTACTGATAAAACAGTTGGAAAAGAATGCATAGAAGAGATATTAGATATCGGGATCAAGATTTAACTGATACATCGGAATGCAAAAATTAATAGTAACACCGGAATCGAAGTCTTAAATCTTATGTCGCTAATCTATAACTCAATCTTTCTTTAAAAAAAATCAAATTCGCTATTGCACTTCAATTTATATCCTCATATCTTTGTGTCCCTTTTCAAGGGGGGATACTTTATAATTTGATAAATAGTGGATACTTTAAGTTACAAGACAATATCAGCAAATGCAGCCACGGTAAGTAAGGGCTGGGTAGTGGTAGATGCACAGGATGCCGTACTAGGTAGACTTTCAAGTGGAATAGCAAAAATTATCAGAGGTAAGCATAAACCAAGCTATACCCCTCATGTTGACTGTGGTGATAATGTGATTGTTATAAACGCAGACCAGATAAAATTAACTGGTAAAAAGTGGGATGACAAAGTTTATGTAAGACACACTGGACACCCTGGTGGACAAAGATTTGCAACTCCACGTCAGCTAAAAGCTAAATCTTCTGCATTGATCATTGAAAATGCGGTAAGAGGAATGCTTCCTAAAAACAGGCTAGGCAGAAGATTATTCAATAACCTTTTTGTATACGAAGGTGCTGAACATCCTCATGCTGCTCAACAACCAAAAGAAATAAAGTTATAAAATCTATATAATGGACGTTGTTAATACAATAGGTAGAAGAAAAACATCAGTAGCTAGATTATATTTGTCTTCAGGAAAAGGTGATATAAAAGTTAATTCTAGAGACGTAAAAGAATATTTTCCTTTCGAAATCCTACAAACTATAATAAACCAGCCTTTCGCTACTGTTAACGCTATAGGAAGCTATGATGCCAATGTAAATGTAACAGGTGGTGGAATTGCCGGACAGGCAGAAGCAATCCGTTTAGCTATTGCAAGAGCGCTTTGTGAAGTAAATCCTGAGTTTCGTTCTTCCCTGAAGAAAGAAGGTTTCTTAACAAGAGATCCTCGTATGGTGGAAAGAAAGAAATATGGTAGAAGAAAAGCAAGAAGAAGATTCCAGTTCAGTAAGCGTTAAAATTTATTTAAGAAGATCATGGCTAATGTTGAATATAAAGATTTATTAGATGCCGGCGTTCATTTTGGGCATTTAACAAGAAAGTGGAATCCAAAAATGGCTCCATACATTTTCATGGAGAAAAATGATATCCACATCATTGATTTGAATAAAACTCTTGTTGCTCTGGATGAAGCTTGCAATGCAATAAAGCAAGTGGTAAGATCAGGCAGAAAGGTATTATTTGTTGCTACAAAAAAACAGGCGAAAGACGTTGTTGAAGAGGAAGCTCAAAGACTAAAAATGCCTTATGTAACTGAAAGATGGTTGGGTGGAATGCTTACCAACTTTGCTACAGTAAGAAAGTCTCTTAAAAAGATGGCTTCTTTGGATAAAATGCTAAAGGAAGAATCTTATAAGAACTTAGCAAAAAGAGAAAGATTAACACTTACCAGAGATAGAGAAAAGCTAGAGAAAGTACTTGGAGGAATCGCAGATTTGACAAGACTTCCAGCGGCTATTTTTATCGTTGACGTTAAAAAGGAACACATAGCTTTAACCGAAGCGCTTAAATTGGGTATTCCTGTTTTTGCTATGGTGGATACCAACTCCGATCCTACAAAAGTAGACTTTGCTATTCCTGCAAATGACGATGCTTTCAAATCAATTGCTGTGATCACTAAAGCTGTTGGTAAAGCAATCGAAGAAGGATTAATGGAAAGAAAGAAAGACAAGGAAGATACTAAGTTGAAGGAGGAGGAAGATCAAAAGAGAGAAGTTGACGTAAAAGAAGAAGCTTAGGAATTAATTATTATAAATAAAACATGGTTAAAAATTGAACATTGGATTCCTTATTCGATGTTCAATTTTTTTTAAAAGGTATTTTGGATTTTAAACTGTTAACTAAAAGTAATTACAAATGGCTATTTCAGCACAAGACGTAAACAAATTAAGGCAAATGACTGGCGCCGGAATGATGGATTGCAAAAAAGCTCTGTCTGAGGCAAATGGAGATTTTGAGGCTGCCATAGATATTTTGAGAAAAAAGGGACAAAAGGTATCGGCTTCCAGGGCGGATAAGCAAGCCTCTGAAGGAGCTGTATTTGCTACAACGAATTCCGAAGGAACAGAAGGTGTTATTATAGCTTTAAATTGCGAAACTGATTTCGTTGCTAAAAATGATGAATTTGTAAAGCTTGGAGAAACTTTAATTTCAAACGCGTTATCTAAAAACCCTTCTTCTGCTCAGGACCTTCAAAACATCCAGGTAGACGGAAGAGCAATAGGTGATCTTATGACAGACCTTATGGGAAAGATCGGTGAGAAAATTGAAATCAGGTCTTTTGAAAGAGTTCGAGGAGAGAAAGTAGTTCCTTATATCCATGCAGGCGCTAAGCTGGGTGTTCTTGTTGCATTTAAAGGTGTAGGTGGAGCGCATATAAATGAAGTGGGTAAAGATGTTGCTATGCAAATTGCTGCAATGAATCCTGTGGCAGTGGATAAGAATGATGTTGATCCTTCTACAGTTCAAAGAGAAATCGAAATTGGAAAAGATCAGGCCAGAGCAGAAGGAAAACCTGAAGAAATGCTTGAGAAAATTGCAGTAGGTAAATTGAATAAATTCTATAAAGAAAGCACGCTTTTAAATCAGTCTTTTGTAAAAGATCCAAATAAGTCTATTTCACAATTATTGAATGATGTAGCTAAAGGATTGACTGTTTCTGAATTTAAAAGAGTTTCAGTAGCTTAAATTTCACCTTTATATATTTTTTATATGAAAAGAGTTGACTCATTGATCAACTCTTTTTTTTTATTCTCTTTTTATAAAGACTTAAGAAAAGAAGATTAAGCCTTTAGGGAAAAGATCTTTAATACTTTTCGATATCCTGTTTAAATCTATTGATTAAGTTAAGTTCGCTGCTTGAAGTTCCCTGGAAAGCATTGGCGATAAGTTCCATGAATCGTAAGCATTTTTGCTTTATTGAATCATAAAAGTCAAATTCATATTTGTTAGCTTCCAATACATCAATGGCATAATCGTAAGCATCATTAACGCTTATCTTAGCTGTCTCCATCTTTTCAAACATTCGGTCTATGTAGTCGTTGGATAGGTCTTCTGAAAATAATACTTCCTGAGCAATCTTTTTTATGGTGTCTTTTTCCTCAGGGTGTATCTGTCCGTCTGCTTTGGCTACTGCATAAGCAAGACTTCCCATGGCCATGTATATATTCTGTTTTGACATCAGTTTATTTTTTTGTTCCAAATTCAGATCATCTAATATAAACCTTTTTTTGATCAGTCAGTGTTTCTGAACGAAATCTACTTCACTTGCTCAGAATGAATTTTTTGTAACAGGGCTTATTCGTCATCTATAGTGAGAATTTATAAATTATCCTTGGGAATTGCTTGTAAAAACGGATGCTAGGCCAACATTTAGCTAAATATTCTTATAATGAATACTCTTTTTAATTAAACTTAACTTAACCTCACGCCTATTCTTTTAACAATTACATAATAATTCCCACCCTATAGCTTAATAGTAGATGTAGAATTTTGCTTTCGAATAAAAGGTCAATTATTAGAAAACAAAAATCTATTATCATGTCTAAAAAATTATTAGCGTTTTTATTATTAATTACTTCCATTTTATTCTCGATCACTTCATGCAAAGAAGATGAAGGAGAAGGAACACCTGAACGTCCTAGCTTTACACTGCCTGGCTCCGCTACAGCCCAGGTTGGACAGCAAATAGAAATTCAGGTTGCTGAGATCAATGCAACTGGAAATATAGCTTCCGTTACAGCTACAACTACTTCAGGAACAGTGGATGAAGTTGTGGTTACAGGACAAGGAGCGGCTTCAGGATCCGCCGTAATCAAGTTTACTGCTCCAGAAACTGCCGGTACTTCTACTATTACAGTAGTGGTAACTGATGGTCAGAACCCTGCTAAATCAGACCAAAAAGCAATTGCTGTAACAGTTACTGAAGATCCAATTGCTCCTACAAAAGATATCTTCTTTAGTGCAGAAGGAACAGGAACAAGAACATTCTATAAGGATACAGTTTACAGACTTAATGGTTTCATATTTGTCAATGACGGACAAACTTTAACCATTGAGGCAGGTACTATAATTAAAGGAGAGCCAGGACAGGGCACTGCTGCAAGTGCTTTAATTGTAGCAAGAGGCGGCAAAATAATGGCTGAGGGGACTGCTGAAGCACCTATCATATTCACCGCTTTAGAAGATGACATTCAACCTGGTCAGAAAAAAGGAACTACGCTTGCTGCAAACAGAAGAGGTTTATGGGGAGGATTGATTTTATTAGGAAAGGCGCCCATTAATCACGCAAGCGCTGAAGTATCTATTGAAGGAATTCCATCCACTGAGACAAGGGGAATTTATGGTGGAACTGACCCTGCTGACAACTCCGGCGTATTAAAATATATTTCTATCCGTCATGGAGGAACAAATATTGGCGCTGGAAACGAGATCAATGGTCTTACTATGGGAGGTGTTGGAAGTGGAACGTCAATCTCGTACATAGAAGTTTTTGGAAATGATGACGATGGCTTTGAGTGGTTCGGTGGAAATGCCAATACAAGTTATTTAGCCTCTGTTTACAATCAGGATGATTCATATGACTGGGATTTCGGATGGAGAGGTCAGAACCAATTCTGGGTTGCTTATCAGGAGCCAGGATTTGAAGGTTCAGGAAGCGGTTTTGAAAGTGATGGCGCTCATAGCGGAAACTATACTGCTGCTGTATTTTCTAAACCTCAAATTTTTAACCTGACATCTATAGGCCAAGAGAATGGCGGAACAACATCCAACAGAGCCATGTTTTTCACTGAAGGTTCAGGAGGTTTAATTAACAACAGTATCGTTATGAACTTTGCCTCAGGGGTTGAACTTACAGACGTTGGAGCTACAGGAATGAATAGCAGAGACAGATTAGCTTCCGGCGACCTTGCTTTTAAAAATAACATCTTCTTCAAAATTGGCGATAATTCAATGGCAACTGTTTCTCATGGTCTGGCTGCTCTTGAAACTCACTTAACTGCAAATGCCAATGTTCTTGGAGATCCTCAACTGGCTGCGGCTTCAGGAACTGCTAAAATTAACTTACTTCCTGTGGCTGATGGCGCTGCTTTCACTACTCCAAGAGCTGCACTTCCTGCTGCAGACAATGGATTTACCTACGAAACGGCTGATTTCATCGGTGCCTTCGGTACCAACAATTGGATGAAAGGCTGGACAGCTGCAGATGCTTACGGTCTGTTAGACTAACACTTAAATCTAATAAATGAAGAAGCAGAGCAATCTGCTTCTTCTCTTTAAATCCAGGTATTTTATTGTAAGAATTAATTATTATGAAAAAAAGAAATATATTTTTAATATCAATCCTTCTTATTTTCTCGGGGTTGAGTTATGCCCAGGTAGGTTCAATAAGAGGACAGGTGATTGATGACCAATCAGGCGAACCTTTAATAGGCGCTACTGTTCTGGTGGCGGGTACTACCACAGGAAGTCCGGCAGACCTTGACGGAAAATTTACCCTTCCGAATTTACAACCCGGTAAATACAACATTCAAACTTCATTTATTTCTTATCAGACTTTAACGATCAATGAGGTTGAAGTAAAAGCAGGTGAAGTAACCATTTTAAATATAAGACTGAAAACAGAAAGTGTGGGACTGCAGGAAGTAGTGATAGAAGCAAAGGTTCAGAAAAGTGCAGAATCAGCTATGCTTACGGTACAAAAGAAATCCGGCGTAGTACTGGATGCAATATCATCTGAACAATTTTCGAGAAGCGGTGACAGTGATGCGGCGGCGGCAATGAGACGTGTGACCGGGATCT
>DASPJL010000148.1:0-14453 GCA_035628645.1 Cytophagales bacterium
AGAGGATTCCGCCGGCCTAAAGGCATATAGACCTGACACCTTCAAATTTCCGCCTTCCAGAGGAAGAGCCGGCTTTAAGATAGAAAACGATTCCACCTTTATTCTTTACAGCATCGCCCCTACTGATGGCTGGGAAAAGCATTATGGAAAATTGGAATTAGCGGGTGATAATAAATTAAAAATCATCTTCAATCAGAAAAGCCGCCCATCTGTAACTTATGAAGTAATAATTGGGAGGAAAGACTTTTTGTTGGTAAATGAAGAGAAGGAGGAATGACGAAATACGAAATGTGCTTTATTTTAGGAATAAGCAATAAGGAACAAACTAAATCTTTAAACTGATTACTATTATATGAACTATTGGTTAGTAAAATCCGAGCCTGTAAAATATTCATGGGAGAAATTTAATAAGGATGGCCGGACCTTTTGGGATGGTGTAAGAAATTATCAGGCTCGGAACAACCTGCAAGGAATGAAAAAGGGAGACCTTGTACTTTTTTACCACAGCAATGAAGGCATGGAGGTAGTAGGAATAGCAAAAGTTGTAAAAGAAGCTTATCAAGACCCTACCACTGAGGATACAAGATGGGTAGTCGTTGACCTTGCACCCGATCAAAAATTAAAAAACCCGGTTACGCTAGAACGGATAAAAAAAGAAAAACGTTTAGAGGGTATAGCTTTAATAAGGCAATCAAGGCTTTCGGTGATGCCTCTGAAAAGAGCGGAATTTGATATTATACTGGAAATGAGCGAAAATTAATGTGATAATTTATAATGTGGTTATGTGCTGATGATGAGGAAATGTTGAATGTTGAGTTTTAAATGTTAAATGGATGAGGTATAGAGAAATGTGGAATATTGATGAAACTCTCCTTGTTAATAACAAAAAAAAATGAGATAATTTATTAAGAAAAAGCAGAAAGTCACTCTCCGACAAGCTGATACCTGACTGCTTATAGCTAACAGCTAATGCCTAACCTATGAAAACATTTAGACATCAACTCCTCTACCTTTTAAGCCTGATTTGTCTTCCCATTGTTTCTTTTGGCCAGGTAGAGCAACCTGACAGACTTGAGATTCCTTTTGACGAGTATAAATTCGACATGAACATAATGCCTTTGGGCGACAATGGGGTGCTTTCCTATAAAGAAACCTTTGAGTTTAATGATAAGGGAGATATTTTATGGGAATTTGTAAAATATGACACCCTTTTTAATACCAGTTGGACAAACAAATATTATATATCCTCTAATTATAAATATGTGGGATATCATAATGAAGGCACCTATTTTTATATTTTGTTTACAAAAGGTGATTACCATAATACCCATTTCAAGATATTAAGGCTCAATAATTATAACGGGGAAGTGTTGGCTTATGATGATAAATTCCTAGTCCCCTTATCGCTTACTGAATTTAAAGCTATGGAAAATGCTGCCTTATTGTGTGGCATCGTCAAAGAAAACCCTGTTGTGGTCCTTTATAATTTTGAAAATAAAAAGTCCCAGGTACTGCCCGCCATTTATCAGAAAAATGCAAGTTTTGTCAGTTTGGATTTAGAACCCGAAAAAGGAATTTTTAACGTAACCTTATCTCACCGGTTATACGGAAGCAAAACCACTATTTCGATCAAAACCTATTCGCTGAAGGGTGAACTCATTAACAACATCTCTTTAAAACCCACTAAAGGGCTTAATTTAATTACGGGAAAAATGACAAGCCTCTCCAATGGAGAAAGATTTGTAACCGGCACCTACTCAAATTATCGATTTTCCGAGTATTCGAAGGGAATGTTTATTGCAAAACTTATAAACGGCCAGCAAGAATTCATTGAATATTATCCTTATACTGACCTCAAAAATTTTTTTAGCTATATGAAACCTAAAAGGCAGGAGAGAATAAAGGAAAAAATAAACAAAAGAAAGATGAGGGGAAAGGAAGTGAAGTTGACTTACAGGCTGTATATGCACGATATTATTCCTATGAAGGACAGGTTTATTGTAATTGGAGAAGCGTATTATCCTCAATACACACAAGAATATACCACCTATGGAACCGTTCCTGTGAGACATTTTGAAGGCTACAAGTATACTCATGCTATTGTTTGCGGTTTCGATAGCCAGGGAAATCTTTTGTGGGACAATAGTTTTGGAATAAGTGATGTGCTTACGCCTCAATTAATTGAACTGGTTAATGTCAAACCGTCTGTCGGAAAAGTTCATTTACTTTACAACTCCGGTACCGAATTAATCACAAAAGTTGTTAATGGTTATGAAGTAATTGAAGAAAAAACGAAAGAAAAGATAAAAACTAATTTTTCCAATGACATAGTATCCAGGGACAATAAGTTTGGATGGTCAGAATATTGGTACAATGATTATTTTATAACCTGGGGAACCCAAGACATTCGTAATTATAAGGATAAAAATGTAGATAATAACCGGAAAGTATTTTACCTTAACAAAGTAAAGGTGCAGTAAAATAATGAATTGTTGATTTTAATGATACTTTCTCAACATCATATAGAGAGGTAAAAAATACGCTCTTAATAAAAATTTGAAAAATATTCCTGCATTAATAATCTCTTTCTATATTTGCCGCATGTCCTCCGATGAAAAAAGATTATTGTATAATAGCTTTCATCTTAATATCACTGTTAGCAGGCTTTGCCAGCAACTCATCGAAAATCATAATAATTTTGAAGAAAGTGTAATTCTGGGTTTGCAGCCCAGAGGGATTTTTCTTGCAGAAAGAATTAAATCTAAATTACTGGAAGAGCCTACCATACAAAATATCTCTCTTGGATATCTTGATGCTACCTTTTATAGAGATGATTTTCGAAGAAAAGAACTTCCCATTATCGCAAATGCCAATAAAGTGCCTTTTATAATAGAAGATAAAAGGGTAATACTTATTGATGATGTGTTATTCACAGGCAGAACAGTAAGATCGGCTCTCGACGCTATGTTGGCCTACGGAAGACCTAAACAGGTAGAACTTTTGGTTCTTATTGACCGAAAATATACCAGGGATTTACCGATTCAACCTAATTATGTAGGAAGACATGTAAATGCCATTCAATCGCAAAAAGTATTAGTAGAACTCAAAGAACAAGGGGTTCAGGAAGACAATATCTGGTTGGTAAATATTAAGGATAAATAAAAATGCAGTTAAGCGTAAAACATTTACTTGGTATTAAAGAAATTAACAAAAATGACATTGACCTTATTTTCCAAACTGCAGATAATTTTAAAGATGTTTTAAATCGTCCCATTAAAAAAGTACCTTCTCTCAGAGACATCACCATCGCCAATATATTTTTTGAGAACTCCACCCGAACACGTCTATCCTTTGAATTGGCTGAAAAAAGACTTTCTGCTGACGTCGTTAACTTCTCCTCTTCAGGAAGTTCTGTTAAAAAGGGTGAAACTTTACTGGACACCATTAATAATATCCTGGCCATGAAAGTGGATATGGTGGTGATAAGACATGCCAGTCCTGGAGTACCTTATTTTCTTGCAAAACATATTGACGCCAATATCATCAATGCGGGAGACGGAACCCATGAACACCCGACACAAGGACTTTTAGATGCTTATTCCATCAGGGAAAAGCTAGGAGATGTTGCCGGAAAAAAAGTAGCAATTATTGGAGATATACTTCATAGCAGGGTAGCTTTATCCAACATTTTCACCCTTCAGAAATTAGGCGCTGAGGTTATGGTATGTGGCCCTAAAACGCTTCTTCCCCGATACATTGAAGCTCTAGGAGTAAAAGTTGAACTGGATGTAAAAAAAGCCCTTCAGTGGTGCGACGTTGCCAATGTTCTAAGAATCCAACTGGAAAGACAAAATATCAAATATTTCCCTTCCTTAAGAGAATACTCGTTGTATTTTGGAATCAACAAAAAACTACTGGATTCTTTAAATAAAGAGATTACCATAATGCATCCGGGACCAATTAACAGGGGGATAGAATTAACAAGCGACGTAGCGGACTCTCATCATTCCATTATCCTGAACCAGGTAGAAAACGGAGTAGCCATAAGAATGGCGGTTCTGTATTTGCTGGCTGGGATGAAGTAAGGGAAGAAAATTTATTCCCAACGAATATGTCTCTTGTAACTTTCCAAAAAACACAAAACATCCTACCTCCTTATAAATCATTCCTTTCCGATCGAAGCCTTAAATCTTCTTTGACCGGTTTTTCAATTATCATACTTTTAGATCGGTTGCTTTCTGATTCTACTCCGACAGTTACTTTCTCGTGATGCTCATAATTCCTGAAATAAGAGGCCTTTTCATTTACATCTACTGCCCCAAAAAGGTCCAAAATATCTGCTGCCCTCTCTGCGTCGTGCTTTGATTCTACGTGTACGGTAACGACACACCCCCTCCTTGCTACATCTGAAAAGTCTCTCACTTTACTTCCGGTTCCAAACATATATCGAAAAAAGCTGCCTATACTGTCCCCATCATCTTTGTAAAATTTCCCACTTGAACTACTTGAATAGTCATCTATGCCCTCTTCAGAAATGTCAATGTTTTGCTTAAGGTAACCTTCATGCAACAACTGCTTAACAGCGGTTTCTGCTTCAGTTCCTTTGTTAAAAATAGCTATTACCGTTTGGTTCATGTGTTAAAATTGTTTTTTTAATTTTCAATTATGTGCTTCCAAAGCAACCGCTCGGGAAAAGAGTATATCCATAGTACGAAATAAAAAAATCAATTGTTTAAAAGGAGGAAGTAAATTCCTATAATAAAAAAACTGGCACCTTAATGGTATTAAGAAAAACAACAATCGATGTTTAACCAGACCCTCAAAATTATGTCTTTTAAATATTACCTCCTTGAACAAATAAACAGAACAGATAGAGTTGGCGAATTAGCAAAAAGGATTAAAAGATCAACGCCCCGGTACATCAAAGCAAATTCGTATGAAGAAATTTATAGCTTTTTGTATAATAACTATGCCGGCGAAGAGGAGCTTCATGCCCTAAGAACAGCATTCACCGAATATTCGGGCGAATTGGTAGAGTAGTTTAATAATTATGTTTTATCGGGATAAAAAACCCCAAAAATCGGCCAATTATGTAGAATTTATTCCACATAATTGGCCGATTTTTGTAAGTTAACCTACAGATAGAACTTTTCTCTTAATATTTTAAACTTCTAGTCCTGGTAAATCCTGGCTACAAATCCTCCTCCTGGCGCCATTGAGATTTTAAGTTTTCTGTCACCGGGGACATCTATTACTTCTCGTTTGTAATCCTGAGCCGCCCTATCTGCATTTACTCCATCTCTAAAAACTTCTGCTTTATAGTTTCCTTCAGGCAAAAACGAAAGGTCCAACTCCTGATCCCTTTTATCCCAGTTTGTTAATGCTCCGACATACCATTCATTTCCGCTTTGGCGTGCTATGGCTACATATTCGCCGATCTTTCCATCCAAAGCAACAGTATTATCCCATACGGTTGGAACGGCTGCAATAAACTTTGTGGATTCCGGTTCTCTCATATAATTAGAAGGGTTGTCACACAGCATGTTAAAAGGAGCTTCGAAAATTACATATTCTGCAAGTTGCCTGCATCGCGTACCCTGGCTCATAGGTTCTGAGTTTACTGGCCGATAGTTGCTTTTGGAAGCATTTCTCATAGCTCCCTGAGTATAATCCATCGGACCTGCAACCATTCGGATAAAAGGAATAGTAACATCATAAGTTACCTGGTCAATTTCCGTGCTTCCCCATTTCAATTGTTCTAATCCATGGACACCTTCAAAATTCAGCACATTGGGGTAAGTTCTTTGTAAACCCGTAGGTTTATAAGCTCCATGGAAATCTATAAGCATTTTGTACTTTGCGCCGACTTCAGCAGCTCTTTGATAAAATTCCACCATTTTCTGATCATCCCGATCCATAAAGTCTACTTTAAAGCCTTTCACCCCCATATCAGAATAATGCTTGCAGACATTTTCCATATCTCTGTTGAAAGCATAATAACCTGCCCAAAGTATGATCCCGACATTTTTTTGTTTTCCGTAATTTATCAATTCCTTAAGGTCAATTTCAGGAACTACTTGCAATAAGTCCGCCTTCAGATTCACTGCCCATCCTTCATCAAGTATTACATATTCTATGTTGTTATCAGAAGCAAAGTCAATATAATATTTATAGGTCTGGGTATTTATTCCCGATTTAAAATCCACTCCATAAATATTCCAGTCGTTCCACCAATCCCAGGCAACTTTTCCGGCTTTCACCCAGGAAACGTCTTTTACCTTAGACGGAGAAGCTAGCTTATAAACCATGTCATTATCTGTAAGTTGTTTATCCTCTGAAGAAATGATCATGACCCGCCAGGGAAAAGTCCTGGTTCCTTTTGCTCTTGCTATGTACCCTTCCCTTTCTTTTACTAACCCTTGAAGTTGATTGTGGCCACCCTGTTCTACCCTCTTAGGATAAGGGGCATAAACTGCTGACAAGCTTTGTTGTCCGTTTTTATTAATCAGGTACATTCCCGGATAATTTTCCAGGTCGGCTTCCGTGATACAAACTTTCTTTCCATTGGCTACTTCCACCACCAAAGGAAGGAAAGCCAGTTTTTGAGGATTTAATTTTGAAAGATTCGTGTGGGTATAGGTATTTTCAAAAGAATTCCAAAATTGTTCTTCTATACTGGAATTTTCCGCTTTGTTGACATAAGGAACATAGGCAGTATAATCAGAATTAAAATTAAAAGTGGCCTCCTCATTCTCCACTTCGAAATCCTTCTTCTTAGAAGTAATGAAACGATAGGCAACGCCATCATTGTATGCTCTGAAAGCCACGCTATAATCTCCTTTAAAGTTCATTACCAACTCATTGTAATTATCCTTAATTTTTGATCGTTTATAAAAAGGCGCATCAATAGTTTGATTGACATTATTCTTCTTCACATTCTTTAACTTGGGATTAACACCAAGATGTTCTCCATTCGTCAGTTTAAGAGAAAGAGCTGACGGGGCAACAACCTGATCAGATTCGTGATTAATATGATAAGTAATTTTATCTTTTAATTCAATGGTCACCTTAATTTTTCCATCAGGCGAAGCGACCGTGTGAAGTTGCTGGGCTATCCCAGAATAATAGGTTAAAAGCATTATAGCACAAAGGGCAAGAAAATTTTTCATAAAACATTATAAGTGTTTAGAATGGAAATTATATTTTGAAAACCTGTTGTAAAAAATAGAAGAAATCAAATTTCTGAGGGAGTATAATCTACCACAAAAACCTCTTCCGTAATGCCCAATTTCCCTAATAAATCACCGAATTTTTCATGGTCTGGGTGAGGTAAGTATTGATCTCTTGCCTTTTCATTTTTGAAGGTAAGCTGATAAATGTGGGTAAATCCTTTATTGAGGTTCTCGGTACTGCTGTTTACTCCGGATTCAAAAGACACGATCCCTGGAATTTTATTTTTCAAAGCGGCAAAGGCTTCGGTTACTTGCTTTATTTGTGCTTCGGTCGCTGAAGATTTATACTTAAAGATGACGATGTGCCTAACCATTTTCGATTCGTTCTTTTTTAAGGGATTCTTGTTTGTAAAACCCGTAAGAAGTATCGCAACGGGTATGAGGATGGCAATGGCAAGGAAAATTAACGGATATTTAGTTCTCATTTTTAGTTGGTTTAGTTAATAATTTTAATTTGTGGCAATTTATTAAATAGAATGATGCAATCTGCCTTTGTATTGGATTAAATGAATCTCAAAAACCAGGTTCTGCCGGCTTATTTTAAACCTGACAGAACCCGATAAGGTATTTGATTTTTTTTAATTGAGGGAAAAAACAAATTAAACCTTTAACTACTTTCCTTCTTCTTGATTTATTGTAACAGCGCCACTAGTATTTAAGGCTTCACTATCAGGTGCAGATAATTTCCAATTATTGTCAAATCTTCCTTCGGAAACCATGTTATCTGCGGATCCTTTAAAAAGAATATAATCTTTAAATTCTGCAAGACTTCCATGAATAGGGTTTGTGAAGCGGAATCCTCCTTGCTCCTTCTGCCCTGTCCACCATGGAAGCCCGGAACTTATGATTACATACTGACCATTAAGGGGAAAAATATAGAATAACCCGTAACTCTGATTTTCGGCATTCAAATGAATGGGCAATTTGTCTGCATATTGATTTATTATGCTGTTGGTTTCTTTTGTACCAAATAAAATAAGGTTAGAACTTTTTATATCACTTGGACGCACGTCTTTGTCTGCTATTACTCTAGGAAAAAACATAATCCTTCCAAGGAAGTCTCCTCTGTAAGCTGACCAGTTTGCCGCTTGAATTGCTATGTCAGCCCTGGATTTAATCTCTTCGAAAGTAGATGTTCCCAGCGTTCCATACACGTAAATATGTTTATCAGAGAAGGCATCAAAAATCGGTCCTTCAGCACCAGGTCCTTTCGCATTATCCTGTTTTTCCACTTTTCCAGAAACCCACTTGTTTTTTGATTTACTAAAAGAAAAAGCACTTCCATCGTCCGACTTAATCTTTTTGCCATCTATTTTCACTTCCAATGCTTTATTTTCCTGAAACATCGGGTGACCGGACAGGCTAAGTGTAAACCCATCCAGAGCAGTAGTGACTATTTCAATTTTGTTTGGCCCTGTAAACTTTGCATCTATTTTGGCAAGGGTGCCCGGAGTCAACTTATCAAAATGAACCCAATAGGCACTATCATATTTATATTGGCTTGAAGAAAAAAGTACTCTTTCAGGATATAAATTTCTTTTAAAACTTTTAAACCATTCAAAGATAAACCCATCTTTATAAGCAGGAACCCAACTGTCATGCTGTACGCCGGGATATTCTTCGTACTTCACCTGAACGCCAAGATCCTTAAATTGCTTAACCCATTCCCTTGTTCCCTCCGGCTTAACTACCGGATCCGCACCTCCCTGGAACATATGAACAGGAATATTCAAGGCATTCCCTGCAAGATCCATGGTACCCGCAGGAGGAGCCGGACATACAGGAGCAATGGCAGCCCAAATGTCAGGACGGGTAAGTCCTATCCATAAAGTTCCGCCGCCACCCATCGAAAGGCCAGTTAAATAAATTCTATCCTCATCAATATTGAAGCGTCTTTTTACATCTGCCAGCACATCATAAACGTCTTTTTCAGGAATCCCCTGGTAACCTGCCGTTCCTCTGGCGTATGGAGATGCCACGATATATTCTACATCTTTCCATTCCGGAAAATACCTCGTAGCTTCTACATCAGACTCTCCTTCGGCATTGCTCTTTCCAAAAACCCTTCTTAGCGAAATGCGATGATTGGAGCCAGCGCCATGAAGCATAATTACCAAAGGATATTTCTTTGAAGCATCAAAATTTTCCGGCAAATACAGCCCATAAGGTTGTTCTTTATCATCAGCATCAGAGAAATAGTTTAATACCTGGGGCCCTGTAGGAAGTTTCTGGCTAAAGGAATTGATCCCTCCTAAATGTATAAGTATAAGAATAAAAAAGAAATTGAGTCTATGCTTCATAAGTATTTAGGTTATTGATTACTTAAATTGAGAAAAGTAAAAATAAAAGATATAACCACATTTAAGCAGAAAGGTGAAAAATTTCTTTAGTTTTTCAATAGAAAACGAAACCATTAAAATCAATGCGCAGTTATAAGGAGGATACAATTAAAAGTTATGCCAGCCATTCCATCAGAATCTTTGAAAGCATTAGCGCTTCAAAATATAAGTCCTTTCATTACCATTAAGCTTCCCTTGAATTCTGACGATCCCTATAAGTTACTTGATGAACTTATTGACGAGGCAAAAAAGCAATTGAAGGAAGCGTTTGATGCCGATTCTCTTGAGGCCATAAACAAGAAACTCAACAAGTTAAAAGTAAAGTTGCCGCCGCAAAATCTTTTTGAATCATTTATTGCCCTTATATCGAATGATACGGAAGAAATAATTCCCTTAAATGTTCCTCTTGAAAAAAAGGTGAATGTAGGCACTGGTTTCAATAAGGAAGAAATCGAAAACCTGAAAAAAAAGAGCTGCGCTATTATTCCATCACAGGTAATAGAATATGACATGACGCTTGCCATCTATCAGAGATACTATCAACTTCGTCCTTTCGGGAAAAAAACTTATTAGAGTAATCAGATTGCTGATATCGCAGATTCGAGAAAACTTATTTTCTAAAATCCGAAATAAACTTGGTAGATGTGTTAGAAAAATGCTCAGCTAATACCTTATTCACTTTATCAAAAGTAAGCGGCTTGACGATATAGTCATCGAAACCTAATACTCTGGAATTGGCAAGGTCTTCTCGTCGATTCGAAGTAGTTAAAAGAATAATTTTCGCCCTTTTTCTTAATTGCGGATAAAAACTTTCAAATTCTTTAATGAATTCAAAACCGTCAATAATCGGCATGCTTAGATCAACCAAAATCAATTCGGGGCATTCATCCTCTTCACACAATGCTCTAAAGTAATTAAGCCCCTGAACGGCGTTAGGAAAAACTTCCAGGTTTACGCAACAATCCAGACTTCTTATCACTGTTTCATTTAGTGAAATTGCCACCTCATCATCATCAATAAGAATAATAGTCTTAAGCTTTATCATAGTTCTTCACTGGCTTGGGAACGATCATAAAAACCAAAGGTTACGAATAAAAATGGCAATATGAACACAATTTGGAATTTCCTTAAAAGAATACTTTTTTAGGGTAGGATAATTCAATTTTTTTTAAAGGTTTGAGCACGGCGAGGTTGAAAAGCACTCCCTGTTTATTTATTTAAATCATTCATTTCGATTACTTTATTACCCACAGAATCCTTCTCCTAAGCACCAGATAAAAAAACAAAAAAATAGCTAAAAATAATTAGAAAGGTCCGCTACATAATGGGTTTATTCTTCAATCGTTAACTTTCCTGAAAGTCTTCGCTTCTCGGTAAGGTGAGCAATTGTTGAAAATATTTTTCTGGCAGTGTAGTAAGTTTTCTTTTTGTGATGTCTATCCATGCGCCATCTACATTTATAATGGCAGATTTTAATCCATCTCCTCTATACAATTCATGACGAAAGGACCACCTGGAGAAGTCGTTCCGAGTTTTAGTAACCAAAGTTTCAATTTTTACCGACTCGTTTATCTTTATTTCTTTCAGGTAAATTAATTCTTCCCTGAATAAAACAGGACCTATTTTTAACTCCGCCAGAGTTGTGAAGTCCATTCCTATTTTTTCTAGAATCTCTACTCTTGCCTGCGCAGCAAAATCTGCATAAGCAGAATGGCGCAAATGAAGATTGCCATCTATTTGAGACCAGAGTACTTTACCTTCAAAGATGTTGTTGACCATATCAAAGACGCTTTTTATTTATTAACTGGGGAAAAGGTCATAAGTTATGGATATTTTGTAAGATTCATTTGATTTAAGATTGGGAAGATCTGTTAAAATATGCACGGGTGGAACGGCAAATCCGACAAACCCACAGATGAAAATTTATAACTCGGAATTATTGTCTTCGCAGGTGCGTCCTTTATTAAATCCTTTCAAGATATTATCTCTTTTTAAATTTCCCTAGTTTCGTAGAAGGTTAAATCTTTGAATGGCATAATATGTTGAGGAGCGGACGTGAATTAAATAAATACCATTCTTGATGTTTTCCAGGGACAGGTTTATGTTTGAAATTCCGGCAGGATAATCCTTGCGAATCAATTCTTTTCCTGAAATGTCGATTAGAGAAAGCGTGTTGGGGCTTTTCATTATTTTCCCCAATTCAAGACGTACCTGATTTTCTTTGGCTGGATTAGGATAAATCTGTAAAGGCGATCGCGTAAGTTCATTATCTAAAAATCCCGTAGGTTCTTCTTCCTCTACTTCATAGTTATCAAGAATAGCTTTTGCCTCAGTGAGAAGCAGGTTATTCAGATGATCAGAAGCAAGGTTAAGTTGTTGCTGGATTGCCCCATCTTCTTTATGTTGCTTTCTTAATTTATACAGTTTATAGACAAGTTTCAATTCTTCTTCTCCATATTGAACACCTGTAAATTTTTGTACTTTCTTAAGGTAATCAAACCCTGTTTCTTTGGTTGGCTCAAACATCGTCCCTTCACCAAAGTCATTCCAGGTTACCAACTGAAGCATATCCATTTTACTTTTATGTTCTGTTGCCTTGGCCAGTGTTTGATCTAAAGTTGCGCCCATATTGTGCGGGATATAAAAGTATCCAGCCCCTGCAGCTCCTTGCTTGTAAAAATCATTAAAACCCGGATATGCGCTTCCCATAACTGTTTTCAATTGGGAAGCTTTATTGGTATAAAAGTTCTGAAGATGGTTTATGTGATTGCTTCCATCCTGATATACCCAGGAATATTCGCCATCTCCGTATGTTCCGGCTTCACCAGATTCATACCACAAAGTTAGGAATTCAAGTTCTTCACCAGCAGAAGGCATTATTTCTGCCCAGTTTTCCGGTTTACTAAAAGTGATAGGGCCGAAAATTCCAACTAACGGATTTTGATCCTCTCCATGACGAATATATTCAGGCTTATTAAAATAATTATTTTTCAAATAGGTCATGTTTGCCTTTACATCGTCTATGGAACGACTAAATCGGTCTTCCATGATCACTCCGAACTGCATTCCGAAATCATCTACAGAAGAGACTATACTATCTGAACTTTTTAACAAATCATTGATATCACCATTAGAACCCTGAACGCCATACCAGTTAATCAATACCCCATCTATCCCGGATAACTTCATTAACAACAAATGATATTCAATCACATCCTTGTCTCTGCTGGCATAAGGACCGATAAGTGGATAATAATGCGATGCTATCTCCCTCTCTCCTGTTGCAGGGTCAATTTTATTAGGATTTTTATTATTCATTTTCCAGTGCCATCCCCATTGACCAATCGTTTCAGGCGTTTCGAACCAAGGCATATAGTGCATGTACACTTTCAGATCATTGGTTTTAACTACCGCTTTTTGAGCCTTTAACTGATAAAGACCTAAAATCAGAAATACACATAAAATTATTTTCCCTCTATCCATAGTATTGACTATAATGTCTCTTTGGAGGCTTTAAAATCCTCCAAAGAGATCAATAATTTTACTTTGCCAACAAGCTTATTGCTGCGCCACCACCAGGGGCAAGTTTAATACGCTGTTTGGTGTCTTTAGTAACAGTTATTTCTTCAATTTTTATATCCGTCGGGTTTTTGTCCCAGTCCGCCTTTTCACCGTCCCTGTATATTCTGGCTTTATACTCTTTACTTTCATCCAGGAAGCTAAAATCAACTTCAATTTCCCGAGCATTTTCATCCGTCACAGCTCCAACAAACCAGTTGGAAGTACCTTTTTCCTTACGAGCAATGCACACATGCTCGCCAATTTCTCCATCCAATACTATTGTTTTCTCCCAATCTACGCCTACCTCTCTGATAAATTGAAAAGCAGGGTTATTTTTATAATACTCCGGAAGGTCAGCGGCCATTTGCACAGGGCTATAAATTACCACATACAAAGCCAATTGCTGCGCAAGTGTTGTTCTTACTCTATTATTTGGTCTGAAATTTCCCAAAGATAAATTGAAAATTCCGGGAGTATAGTCTATCGGACCCGCAAGCATTCTTGTAAAAGGCACTACAGTCAGATGATCCACAGGATTTCCACCGTCTGGCGCCCATGCATTAAATTCCTGACCCCGAACGCCTTCGCCGGAAATCAAATTCGGGTAAGTTCTTCGAAGGCCCGTAGGTTTAATAGGCTCATGCACGTTGATGGCAATGTTATATTTTGCAGCAGTTTCCAGCACTTTTCTGTGGTGGTTGATCATCCATTGACCGTAATGATGTTCTCCTTCTGGAAGCAGTTTTCCAACATATCCTAATTTGGCTGTGGTGATCCCATACTTATTCATCAGTTGATAGGCCGCATCAAGGTTTTTCTCATAAGCAAGCGGTACTGCGGCAGTTTCATGGTGCATAATCATTTCCACTCCTTTACTTTTTGCATACCTTACTACTTCCTTCAAATCATAATCTGCATAAGGGGTAGTAAAATCAAAGGCCGTTTCTCTTTGCGCACTTGTCCATTTATCCCATCCTGTATTCCACCCTTCCACCAATACACCTTTAAGATTATTTGCTGCAGCAAAATCTATGTATTTTTTGGTATTAGCAGTTGTTGCGCCATGTCTTCCACCTTCCATATCCCAGCCGGATTTATTCAAATGCATCTCCCACCAGATCCCGTTGTATTTCATAGGATGTACATAGGACACGTCTTTCAGTTTTGACGGTTCATTAAGATTTAGAATGAGTTTGGATTCGATAAGGTCACCGGCCTTTTCGCCAAGTTGAATGGTTCGCCACGGTGTTTGGAAAGGAACATTACGTTTAACAGCCCACCCATTCTTATCTGATTTGACCAGTGAACTTTCGAAGGATAA
>DASPJL010000149.1:0-9401 GCA_035628645.1 Cytophagales bacterium
AACCTACAAGGCTTTGTACAATGTACGCCAAGAACGGTAGGCTGGTCAAGTTCAAGATGGACGACAGAAGATGCAGGAAGCGGTTATATAAGATTTAAAAACGTATGGCAGCCTAATCAGTACATCCACGTAGAGAACCTCCAAAATCAGGCCCAACATGGAACCATCTATGCCGCATGGCAAAGTGCTCAATGGATCCTTGAACCGGTGACAGGTGCAAGACTGGGAGAAGGCGAAGATCAAGCTGAAGAAACAACCGTTTCCTTATTCCCTAATCCTGTGACACTAGGAGCATTAAAAGTAAATGTTCCACAATTATCAGGAGAAGTAGAGATCCAGATCAGAAATGCACAAGGACTACTGGTAAATAAAAGCAAGACACAAATCACAAATTCAGGAGTAAGTCTTAATGTAGCAGATCTGAAAAGCGGCGCTTATGTTCTCCATATTAAAAGTGCAGATAAAGTCATTATCAGGAAGTTTTTAGTTAGATAATAAGGTTAGAAAAAGATGTAAAAGTCTTCAAAGCTTAAAGGTAAATTAGAAATGCCCCGAATTTAGTTTGGGGCATTTTTTATGATGTAAGGTTCAATTTGGTCGAAGCAGATAGGTTTAATATAATTCTCTTAAAACGATAAATATTTATTGATAAACAATAAATATTATTTGTTTATCAACTATTTTTATTATTAATTTGTTCGAAAATTCTATAAACATTTTTGCTTGTAATGTTATGATCTAGAAAAAGAATATGGACGAGCAGGCCAATTAAAAGAGATTCAAGATAGATAAAAATGCATAATTCAATTAAAGTAAGCAAGAAGTTCAACGTGAACTTCCACAAACCCCAAACCTCAAACCTCAAACCCACAAACCAATGAAAACCATAGGAAAAAGATCAATTGCTTCGATTTTGAAATTTATTATCAATTTTGCCTGGTACTTTCAATGGGCTATCTTGGCTTTTGTAACCGTTATATTAATTGTAGTTTTTATCAACAAAGATTATGTGGATCATGATGTAATGGTTAAAATATCAAAGCCGATAACATCATTTACCGTTACTGCGAAAAATCCGGATTACGCGGAACCTACTTTGATTGTCGAATCAGCAAAACTAAACTTTAAGAATAAAGTCGATGCAGTCCTGATTATGGAATCCTTTCTGTTTTTAAGTCTTATTTTCTTTTTTTCGTTGACTATAACCTACCTCGTAAAAAAGATTTTCAACACTTTAACTGAAAACACGCCTTTTGTTCCTGAAAATGCAAAGCGGTTAAAACAGATAGGTTTTTTAATTATTCTATATGCACCACTGAAAATTGCTTACGATCTGGTCAGTCATTCTAAAGCAACAATGAATTTTCTTATTGATAATGCACCCATCGGTACAGAGTTTAATTTTCATTTTGAAACCATTATAGCCGGTTTGGTTATTTTGGTGATCGCAGAGATATTTAGAATTGGTACCCATTTAAAAGAAGAACAAGACCTAACCGTATAAGACATGCCAATCCTAGTTAACCTTGACCTTTTGCTTGTCAAAAGAAAAATGTCGCTGACGGAATTATCTGAAAAGGTAGATATTACTATGTCCAATTTGTCCATACTAAAACAGGGGAAAGCCAAAGCCATCAGGTTCTCTACTTTAGAAGCCATTTGCCGGGAGTTGAAATGTAAGCCGGGAGATTTGTTGGATTTTGAGGAAAGTGAAAAGTTATGAAGTCCTGGCTTTTTATAAAAAATGAATTTTGTATAATTACATTTGGATGACAGGTTGCTGATTTTTTGCCCGTCACTCTATTCTTCAAAAATAAAATGTTGATCTATTTTGTAACTTTTTAGACTATGATAAAAAATCTTGCCATTGTTTTTATTTTTATTACTATTTGCGGTGAAACCTTATGTCAAAGCAATTTACCAGTTTTAAAGTCTACTCAGGATAAAGTAAGCGTCAGGGATGGTGATATGTTTCATAAGAATGCCTGGTATATTTCTCCAAGTGTAAGACCAGATGTATTTGAAACAGAGGTTACTAATGCCAAGAATGTTTCTTTTATTACTGACCTTGATTCGATCAGTTTCCATGTACAAGCCGGCGGAATATATGATTTTATAATACTCCTTAATGAAAAGGACTCCGCCTATACTCGTATTCAGGCTATTGAATTTAAAGAACCCGCGGTTTTTTCAAATGAATACATACAGGAACATGATGGGAAGACTTTTGTAGAAATCCCGGAAGTTCATGAATTAATGAATGTAATTTTCGCTTTAACAGAAACAGGTAGGAATGATCGCGACATTGTAGAGACGGGAAGCCAATACTATGGTAAGGTATTGAAAGAATTCAAGCAATTTGAAAATGATCTCCTGGTTAAGAAGATAGATTCCCTTTTGAGAATGGGATCTTATTTTCAATTGAAAATGGATTCTTACGCTTATGAGTTTGATGATAACAATCAAATAATGAAGAGTAAAGTTTACGACAGGCTTTCATGGGGAAAAAGCAATAGGGTCGCTCCATACGTCAATTTACTTCAAGACTTTGCAGACAAAACAAATTTCAGGAGATTTTACAAGGAAAATGAAGAGACTTATGATCAGCAGATTAAATGTTATCAGGACACGCTGAAGATAAAAGAAATGCAAAAGTGGCTCAACAAGAATTTCCCTTCCACCCAGTACAATTCATTTAAGATAGTTTTCTCACCTTTGGTTTCAGGTAATCAATCTGCCAACTGGTTTGAGAATAACGGGTTTAAAGAGGCACAAGTACATGTAAATTTTCCTTATCCCTTTGGTAATTGGCTTAGAGGATTGTCACCGGAAGCTGCGATGGTTAGGAAAGGCGATATCGTATTTACAGAATTGAATCACGCTTTCATAAATCCGGAGGCGGAGAAGCCGATTTACCGGTCTAAAATAGATTCCGCACTTAATAATCTAGATTATTGGATAGAACAAGGTAAACCTTCCTCTAATTATAATAGCGCGTATTCCTGCTTTAATGAATATATGAACTGGGGGATGGTCAGTTTAAGATATCTGGACTTCGCGCCTAAAAATGAACAAGAACTGATGTTAGGAAGAATAGAAGAATTTATGACTAACGGACGAGGATTTACAAGATTTAAGGATTTCAATCAATTCCTGATAAAGACCTATAGGAATAGAAATGAAAATCAGTCAATAGCAGACATATATCCTAAAATTGTGGGCTGGTTTATGGAGCAGTCAATTAAATAAAAGGACGAGATGATATCTTACATTTATTTGAGTGCAGAGCTTTCTTTTATTGAGTTAAAAGTGAGTAAAGTGAGAAACAATGTAAATAGTTTAGGAATAGTCAAAACGCGATTTTTTTAGTTTCCTTTTTAAATTATATGTTAATTCCTAAAGTTTAAATATTTGATAAAAAATGAAAAAAATCTTTCTCATTCTATTTGTATTTTTTCTTTTCTCGCTTTCTTGTCAGAAAAATGAAATAAGACCTGCGTCCACTCCATTTTTAGAATTTCGATCAATAACTCAAGAGGAAAGTGCCCATGAGCTTTACGCTAACTATTTAAGCATAAAAACCTATTTTACTGATGGAGATATGGATTTGGGACTAAATGGAATATTAGAGGAAGATAAACAGTTTGGATTAATATCTGGTGATCCTGACACTCCTGAAATTGACACGATTCCAAATCCACTTTTTTATAATTATTTTATTACAGGTTACAAAAGAGAAAATGGTATTTATAAAGAATTTTTGTCAGAAAACGCTAGACTAAACTTAAATGGAAGATTTCCAAGACTATCTGAGGATAGAAGTGAAGTACTGCAACAAGGACCTTTTGTAATATCTAAACATGGAAGGTGGAAAGGAGAGATTGAATATAAAATCCGTATTGGACCTGGTTTTATAAATGAAGTAGATAAAGATTCCATTAAGTTTAAGGTATCAATACTTGACAGAGCAAAAAATAAAAGTAATGATGTTGTAACGAAAGCTATTGTAGTATTGGATTGAATGTAAAAAACTCTCGGCTGGCGAATGCTTTAGAATTGGCATAAATTGAAGTAAATTATTTTTTTGACTGGCAAAAATTACCTGTATAGCTTTCAAACCCATTTTTTATATATGTATTTTCTGGAACCCATCCTCTTCTTTTTATCAGTCTATACGGTCATTATTGATAAAAGCCCGAAGCCGCACCTATCATTCAGTAAATTCTGTTATGCTCAATGCATATTGGGAAATAGGTAGGATGATTGTAGAAGAAGAACAAAATGGAAAAGACAGAGCAGACTATGGAAAGTACTTGATTAAAAATCTATCTGTTCAACTAAAACAAGAATTTGGGAAAGGTTTTGAGGAAAGGAATTTATGGTTTTTTAAGTCATTCTTTCTAAGTTTTCCAATTCTGAACGCACTGCGTTCAGAATTGACATGGACACATTATCGATTATTAACCAGGGTCAATAATGAAAAAGCCAAAGAATTTTATATCAATGAAGCAATAACAGGAGATTGGAGCACCAGGACATTAGAAAGGAACATAAATTCTTTTTATTATGAGAGATTGCTTTCGAGTAAAAACAATAAGGAAGTAACTGAGAGACAAAATAATACTAAAGAGCCGATTAACCACAAAGATTTCATTAAAGATCCTTATGTACTGGAGTTTCTAAACATTCCTGAAATGAACTACTACCTGGAAAGGGATCTGGAATCTGGTTTGATTGAAAAGCTGCAGAAGTTTTTGCTTGAGTTGGGCAAGGGCTTTGCTTTTGTTGCCAGACAGCAGCGGATTTCTACTGAAACTTCGCACTTCTATATTGATTTGGTTTTCTATCACTACCTTCTCAAATGTTTTGTACTCATTGATTTGAAGGTAGGGAAATTAACCCATCAGGACATTGGTCAAATGGACATGTATGTTAGAATGTATGAAGACAAAATGAAAAACCAGGGAGATAACCCTACAATCGGTATAATTCTGTGTAGTGAAAAGGAGGAAGCAGTGGTCAAATATTCTGTATTAAAAGATAATGAGCGATTGTTTGCTTCAACCTATAAACTTTATTTACCGACAGAAGAAGAATTAAAGGCCGAACTGGAAAGAGAGGTATCCATTTTAAAAGAACAACAAGCAGAATATCAAATCAAAAGAAACTTTTAGTCCACCTAAACTTAAATCTTTCTTGCTATATAAATTAAATCAGTAGTGAAGGTTCCATCAGTTTCAGGGTAATCCTTTGTATAAAACTTTTCCATCACAAATCCATTTTCAGTTAATTTTTCTTCCACGTTATTTCTTTGGTGATATTATATATAAATCTCATTATCACCTGTAAAACTTGTTTTCTCAAATCCTGATTTTTCAACAGGGCCTTCCATGCAACTCAAATATAAATATGCTCCCTCGCAAGTTAACTTTCCTATATTACTGAAAAGTAGATTTAAATCTTCATAAGACAAATAAGGTAAACAAAAAGCTGCTCCGATTCCATTAAATTTCTTTTTGATCCGATCGATATTTCTAATATCCATAAGTTCAAATTCTGCATCCGGATTATTTGTTTTAGCTGCCTTTATCATCTCCGGTGCCAGGTCTATTCCCAATATCTTAAGGTCCGGTCGCTTATTTAATAAATGCTTTACAATATTTCCCGGGCCACATCCTAATTCGAATATATTAGCATGGGAGGAAGAAAATTTAGAAAATCTTTAAAAGTGTCATGATACAAATCAAAAAGTCATGAACTTTTCTACATATTCTTCAACATGTTGATTGTAAATATCTACTGTTTTAAGCTGATTGTCCATTTTAAATAATTTATTACTTCGCCGTAGATTCTCTTTCTATCAATTGTGAATCCAATATGATGCTCTTATTGAGCAGGAAGGTTTTGTGTTTGTCGAGACCTTTAAACAATACCCTTGCTGCTTCTTTGCCAATTTCAAAAGCGGGTTGGGTAATGGTGGTTAAGGATGGATTTAATAAAGATGCGGTTTCAAGGTTTGAGAAACTGATGATCTTCACATCTTTGGGAATAGAAAGATGTAATTCGTGACAACAATGATAGGAGGCAATAGCAAGTTTTTCCACCGAAGCAAATAGTCCATCGGGTCTATTTGGATCTGTCAATAATTGCTTTATTTTATTATGACTTTCTTCAGGGCTACCTTCAGTATGGACGATCAACTTCTCTTCTACATTTATTCCCCTGTCTTTTAGAGCATCTTTGTAGCCTTCCATTCGTTTTACACCAATGGAAAGTTTGGAGGATATAGACAAAAAAGCTATTCTTTTACATCCTTGGTCGATAAGGTGGTTAGTTGCTTTATATCCGCTGTTGTAATCATCAGTGGTCACTTTAATGGTATTGATGTTGTCTGAAATACGGTCAAAGAATACTACAGGTATATCTTTTCGGTGAAGTTCTTCCAAATGCCTGATGTCATTGGTAGCGCTTGAAATTGAGACCAACACTCCATCCACTCTCCCGGAGGAAAGGTGGTTTATAATGGACAGCTCCTTTTCATAATCCTCATGGGTAAGATAGATCAGCACATGATAATCGTTTTCCTGCGCGATTGATTCTATGCCATTTATCGCCAGGGAGAAGAAATTGTTGGCGATTTCAGGAATTACCACTGCAATAGTTTTACTTTTCTGCTTTCTAAGGCTTCTTGCATAAGGATTAGGTTGATAGTTAAGCTTTTTAGCCAAAATAAGCACCTTTTCCTTTGTATCAGGACTAATTTCATGACTGTCCCTTAGCGCTCTGGAAACAGTCGATACTGATAAATTTAATTCTTTAGCAAGGTCCTTTAAACTAGTATTAGTCATATAAAAACTACTCTATTTTGATCGTCTGCGGTAACGATTGCGTAAATAAACTCACTTAAAATTTAAACTGCTTTCAAAACTTTTCTTTAAGTTGTTGACCGGAAAAACTTGAGATGAATTCTGCCTCTAAAAATAGTGATATTATATATGTCATGATACGAATGGGAGAATAGAAACTTATTTTTCTATGATTTATCCTTGAAAATAAATGATTAGAGGGAAGGTCTTTTACGTGGAATCTGAAAATAGAGTAACCATAAAAACTAAACGCTAAATTTTTAAAATGAACATTGACGGAACTTATAGAATGTTGCATACCATGCGATGGTACGGTCCGAACGATCCTGTCAGTCTAGCCAATATAAGGCAGGCAGGATGTAGTGGAGTTGTCACTGCTTTGCATCATATTCCAAATGGAGAAACATGGACGGTTGAAGAGATAAAGAAAAGACAAGCGGAAGTAGCAGCGGCAGGAATGGTATGGAATGTAGTCGAAAGTGTGCCTGTGCACGAATCTATAAAAACACAAACCGGAAACTTTAAAATCTACATTGAAAATTACAAGCAAAGCATAAGGAACCTGGCTACTTGTGGAGTAAAGATCATTACGTACAACTTTATGCCCGTGCTTGACTGGACAAGGACGGACTTAAGTTATACCGTGGAAGATGGGTCAAAAGCTTTGCGTTTTGAGAAAGCTACGTTTATAGCATTTGACGTTTTTATGCTCAAAAGGAAAGGGGCAGAGCAAGACTATACCTCTGAAGAACTTCATAGGGCAAAACAACGGTTTTCTGATATGGGTGAAGAAGAAAAGCTTCAACTACAGAGAAACATTATTGCAGGTTTGCCGGGAAGTGAAGAAAGTTTTACACTGGATCAGTTTCAACAGGCGCTTGATAAGTATGAGGGTATTGATGCACAACGGCTTCGGGATAATCTGATCTTTTTCTTGAAAGAAATTATACCGGTTGCCGATGAGGTTGGAGTACAAATGGCCATCCATCCCGATGATCCTCCTTACCGTATTTTAGGATTACCGCGTGTGGTGAGTACTGCTTCTGATGTCGAAGCATTAATTGCAGCAGTTCCTTCTTTAAATAACGGACTTTGTTTTTGTACCGGTTCCTATGGGGTGAGGCAAGACAATAAATTGGCTGCTATGGTAGCTCAATTCGGCGACAGGATTCACTTTATTCACCTGCGCAGCACAAGACGAAATGAATTTGGGGATTTTTACGAGGACAATCATTTGGAGGGAGATGTGGATATGTATGAGGTGGTGAAGGCTGTGGTAAAGATTTCTCATCAAAGAAAAATACGAATACCTATGAGACCTGATCATGGTCACCAAATGCTGGATGATTTAAGCAAGAAAACAAATCCTGGTTATTCAGCCATAGGAAGGTTAAGAGGATTAGCAGAGCTAAGAGGGCTTGAGTTGGGAATAATAAAAAGTACTGAAACCTTTGGAGGGTTTTAGACCCTCCAAAGGTTATTTTCTTCATTTAAAATTAAACATTCAAAATTTAAAATTTAAAAAACATGTATGGTTTGAAAAGCAGGAAAGCAGGCACTTTTCTGCACCCTGATTTTTTGTTGGAAAGTGGCTTTGCAAAGCGGTTGTATCATGATTATGCCAAAAATCTTCCCATCATTGATTATCACAATCACCTTCCTGCGAATGAAATAGCCTCAAATAAAAAATTTAAAAACCTCACTGAGATTTGGTTGAAAGGCGATCATTACAAGTGGCGTGCAATGAGGGCTTTTGGGATTTCTGAGAAATACATTACCGGAGATGCTTCAGACGAAGCAAAATTCAGGGAATGGGCAAAGTTTGTTCCAAATACCTTAAGAAATCCACTTTTTCACTGGACCCAACTGGAGTTGCAAAATCCATTTGGTGTAGAAGAATACCTGAATGAACAATCTGCTGAAAAGATTTATCAGCATTGTGGGGAATTGTTGCAGAAAGACAGTTTTTCAACAAGAGGACTTTTATCCCATTTTAAAGTTGAAATGGTAGGGACAACCAATGATCCAACAGAAGATTTGAAGTTTCACCAACAGATAGCAAAGGATGAAAATAGGTTTAAAGTGCTTCCTTCTTTTCGTCCGGACAAAGTTTTAAATATTAAAAACAGGGAAGCTTTTCTATCATATCTTAACGATCTTGAAACATCCTCAAATATTAAGGTAACGGATATTAATACTCTACTGGATGCATTAAAACAAAGGGTAGAATACTTTCATGAAAACGGGTGCTGTATCGCTGACCATGGGTTGACGCACATGCCTGAAAAAATTGAATTTTCCGTTGAACTTGAAAAGGAGTTGTTTGCATATATTTCTTCTGGTGGTCAAAAGGCTTTTTCCAATCCGGAGGCTTTTTCAGGTTTTGTGCTTACAGAACTGTGCAAAATGTATTATGCAAAAGGATGGGTTCAACAATTTCACCTTGGTCCAATAAGGAACAATAATAAGAGAATGATGCAATTGCTAGGTCCCGATGCAGGTTTTGATTCCATAGGGGACTTTTACCAGGCAGAA
>DASPJL010000150.1:0-23856 GCA_035628645.1 Cytophagales bacterium
AAGGAGATGGTAAAGGAGATTGTCGCAAAAGACAAGCTGATTGATGCGTACGAATTAAAGATCAATAAGGATTGTGAGAATATTCTGGCGCTTCATACTCCGGTAGCCATTGACTTGAGGTTTGTCCTTGCCTCGATTAAAATAAACAGCAACCTCGAAAGGATTGGGGACCACGCTGTGGGCATCGCCAAGCTTTTGGTAGATTTTGAGGATGAGTTTGAAAAAAACCTTTTGGACAATTTCAAGGTAAGTGAAATGTATGCCGAAGCCATTGCCATGGTAGACAGCATCATTGTAGCACTGGCCAATAATGATACCTCGCTCGCCAGGGAAATTTTCAAAAAGGATGATTTCTTAAATGATAATTATAAGAAGGCAGCAAAAAACGCCATTAAAATCCTTCAGGCAGAACCTCAGAAAGCAGAAGCCATTATTAATTTACTTTCCATCATAAGGAAGATCGAAAGGGTGGGTGATTTGACCAAAAACCTAGGAATGGAAATTATTTTTCACATCGAAGCCAAAGTTCTAAGACACGCCAAGAAAGGAAAAAAGACTTAACATTTTCTTAACATTGAAAGTTTTTTATTTGTAAAATACAACGCTTGCTTTTAATAATTATAAATAAGCAGGGGAAATATTAAATCTATGTTATCAATGTTAATGAATCTTTTAGGATAGAAAATATTGGGGGAAGTTTGCAACCATATTTCTAGCTCATGACAAAAATTTACATTCTTTTTTTTCTTATTTTATTTTCACTTCCGCAGCTTCTGAAGGCCCAGGTTATTCAGGCTAAGTTCGGGAAAGGAATAACGTTTACAGCGCCTGACTCTTCCATGAGTCTTAAGTTTACTACCCGTTTTCAAACCTTGTTTACGGCTGAAAAACCATTAGAAGATGGCTCCTCGATTGACAAGAATATGCAAATCAGAAGATTCAGGCTAAAATTTGATGGTTTTGCCTTTGATCCGCGACTGGAATATAAAATCGAACTGGCATTGAGTAACAGGGATCAGTTCGGGTCAGGAGAGCAAATGGCGAACGCTGGCAGCATTGTACTTGATGCTTTTATAAATTATGCACTTAAGGATAATCTTGAATTAAAGGTAGGTCAATTCAAACTTCCGGGCAACAGGGAGCGGGTGATATCTTCCCAGGCATTGCAGTTTGTAGACAGAAGTTTGGTGAATGGAAGTTATAATCTGGACAGGGATCTGGGAGTTCAACTCAGCCATAATTTTAACATTGGCAATGCAGTGATTAGGGATATTTATGCTGTTTCTTTGGGAGAAGGAAGAAATGTAACCACCGATGATGATGGAGGATTGAGTTATACAGCAAGACTAGAAGTGCTTCCCTTTGGAAATTTTGAGGATAAAGGCGACTATTTTGGATCTGACCTGGCCCGGGAGCAAACCCCAAAGTTATCACTTGCCGGCGGTTATAACTTTAATGACGATGCCTCAAGGGAGTCCGGGCAGTTAGGAGACTTTCTGGATGAAACCAGGGACATGAATACCTTTTTTGCCGATCTGATGTTTAAGTATAAAGGCTGGTCGGTATTAAGCGAATATATGAACCGGACAACTACTAAAACTTCTATCTTAAGCGATAACGAATCTTTCTTTGAAACTGGCGAAGGCTTAAATATTCAATCGGGCTACTTATTTAAGAACAATATAGAAATTGCCGGAAGATATACTTCGATCAACAAATTTACTTCGATGGATACAGATATTAAGGAATACACTTTAGGTGTTTCCAAATACTTTCTGAATCATAATCTCAAAATTCAAAGTGATCTTTCCCTGTTGGACGAAGAGGGGCTCTCTAATGAGAGTATGAGATTCAGAATACAAATGGAATTGGGATTGTAATTTTGATGAACCTTAAAAAAGAAAAGCGCTCAGGTTTATAATCCAGCGCTTTTTGAAAGGGTTCTTGCTTTCAAATAAGAACCGCGTGTTTCTCCGAAAGCGATTATTTCTTTTTTGGGATGAATGTTCCTGAATTGGGAATGTGATTTTTTTGCTGTTTTCTTTTTAAAATTTATCGTTGATTTCCTGGTAAAATTTTTTCTTCTCTGCATAAAATAGTTTTTTATTGAGAAGAATATTTTAAAAGAAATCGAGGCCTGGATAATTTCTTCCTTGCAGATTCTGGTTTCCAGAAGCTTTTATTATTAAAACTAATATTTCTATGGCCGGCTTTTCTGAAGGGTTGTTCTAGGTCTAACGGATTAAATTTTTTAATTAGCTATCGATTTGTAATCCTTTGATCCTTCATTCTTTATTTAAGAATGAGGTTGAGGAGTATAAAAATGGTTTTTTGAAAGTACTTCCGGTCGTTTGTAAGATTTGGTATGGTATTTATCTATATATGGTGTTTTGGTGGTTTCCCTGAAGGTTTCCGACCACTGAAAAGCCAAATTATTAACTAATAAAATGAGAAAAATAAAGAATATCCTGATAATTGATGACGATCCTTTCAGCAATTTCATGACTAAAAATCTGATACTGAATATGAAAGCCTCCGATCAGGTTTTTATAGCTGAAAATGGAACAGATGGTCTGTCATTATTGAAAGATGGCTTTGCCCATGTCGCCTGTCCTGAACTGGTTTTTCTTGATCTTAACATGCCAGTAATGGATGGGATCGGATTTCTGGAGAAATATGAAGGAGATACGCAGCTAAAGGGAAAGAATAAAATTGTAATGCTCACTTCCTCTGTCAATGCAAAGGATATTCAAAAAGTAATGAATTTTAATATCGCCGGCTTTATCAGTAAACCGCTTACTGCCGCAAAATTTGAAAAGTTAATGGAAGACATTAACGGATTGCCATTTATAGTTTAAATTGCCGACTAAAGAAACATCTGTGATCTTAAATCATCAGACAACAGGTGGTGATCCTTGCAGGTTAGGGGCAAACCGGAAATGAATTATGTGTAATACAAGCGGAAACAACAATGGAAACTTTTATATTTACCGGCCTTTTTTATATCATTTAGCCAAACCCTAATTTATTCTCTTCGTTAGATTAACTATTTGATGCTCACAGGAAAGTAAGCTTGACAGAGTGTCCCTAGGATTAAATTAGTTAAGGTTATTTATATAAAAAACGGCACTCCCAGGGTGCCTTTTTTTTGATAGATCTTATTACAAATATATTTTTTATTACCTATACCTTATGAAAATAACTTTACCCGTCCTTTTTATCTTCTTCTTACCCATACTTATCTTGAAAGCCCAGGTTGAAGTCGGTGGAAATATACCCACTGATGTTTCCCAAAGCTTTAAGGCCACCTATGAAAATGCTAAAGAAACCAAATGGCAAAAGGAAGGGGATCTTTATTGCGTCAGATTTAAAGTTCAAAACAACCAAAGCGTATGTGTAATGTATGATGAATGTGGGAAGGCATTGGAAAAGTATATGGCGCTTCCTTCAAAAGATACTCCTTCGTTCATTACAGATTTCATTAGGAAAAATTATCCTCAACAAAGAATAAACAATTATTGGGTGAAGCAAGAAGCAGGAGGAAGAATTTATAAAATGGAGCTTGCATCAAACCTGGAGGGGAGCGGCGCAATCATTGGTATTTCAAATGGAGGTGCAGAAGATAGCCTGAGTGTTTCAATTACTCAAAGAGATGAATTAGAGCAAATCAGCGAAATACTCTATTTTGATCAGAACGGAAATACGCTTACCGCAATAGAAGCCATAGAAGGCCGGCAATTTGTTTCGGATGGTGATACTAAAAAGGAGACTATAACAAGGGCTACTAAAAATTCAAAATCGCGACACGCCAGAAAATCCAAACGGCAGAAGGTCGCGAGAAAATCGCGATAGCTATCAGCTTTATATTGCGTTTAAAAAAAGACCAGAGCTTTACGCCCTGGTCTTTTTTTTAAAGGTCTTACCGTCAAAACCTTAATTATAAGTTGCCGTATTGGAAGTTGTACTTAAACCTAAACTGCTATGAGAAAAACAAACATTCCGTTTCTACTTTTTTTATTGGCCACTATGCCATTTCTTCAAAGTTGTGAAGTGATCGGTGATATATTTGGAGCAGGAGTTTGGGTAGGAGTAACCATAGTACTCATTATAATAGTTGGCCTTTTATGGCTATTTAGTAAAATGAGAAGTTAGCCTCCAAGTTTAATCAGGCTTCTCTGCTTTATTGAATTTATACTTTTACATGATACATTTCGGCACGTAAATTTTTAATAGCTTCGTTAGAAAGGTATTCATCATAAGACATTCTCTTGTCAATAATTCCGGAAGGGGTAAGTTCAATGATCCTATTGGCAACAGTTTGTACAAACTCATGGTCATGAGAGGTAAATAAGATTGATCCCTTAAAATCTTTCAAAGAATTATTGAATGCAGTGATAGATTCCAGGTCGAGATGATTAGTGGGTTCATCCAATACAAGAAGGTTTGCATTCTGAAGCATCATTCTTGAGATCATACACCTCACTTTTTCGCCTCCTGAAAGTACTTTGGCTTTCTTTAAAGTTTCTTCTCCTGTAAACAACATCCTTCCTAAAAAACCTCTGATAAAAGTTTCGTCCTTCTCTGTGGAGAATTGTCGAAGCCAGTCAATAAGGTTAAGATCTACATTAAAGAAATCAGAATTATCCAGGGGTAAATAGGCTTTAGTAATGGTAACTCCCCATTTGAATTCGCCCCTATCCGGTTTTTTCTCTTCATTTATTACCTCAAAGAAGGAAGTAGTAGCTAAGCTTTCTTTTGAAATAACCGCTACTTTGTCTCCTTTGTCTATTGAAAAAGTGATGTCTGAAAACAATAAACCATCTTCATTGGTTTTGGATAACTTTTCTACATTTAAAATTTGAGTACCGGCTTCTCTGTCGGGTTTAAAAATGATGGCAGGATACTTTCGGGTTGAAGGCCTTATGTCATCTACGGTCAATTTCTCCAGTAATTTCTTTCTACTCGTGGCCTGTTTAGATTTAGAGGCATTTGCACTGAACCTCTCAATAAATTCCTGAAGTTCCTTTCTTTTTTCTTCTACTTTTTTATTCTGATCCGATCTTTGTTTGGATGCTAACTGACTTGATTCATACCAGAAGGTATAGTTACCGGTGTATAACTGGATTTTACTAAAGTCAATATCTACCACATGGGTACAAACACTATCTAAGAAGTGACGATCGTGGGATACAACGATTACTGTGTTTTTAAAATCAGCAAGAAAGTTTTCCAACCACATGATGGTTTCTACATCAAGGTCGTTGGTAGGCTCATCGAGTAAAAGAATATCGGGATTTCCAAAAAGAGCCTGAGCCAGCAATACCCTCACTTTCTCATTACCATTGATCTCTTTCATTAACTTGAGGTGCAGGTCTTCTTTTACCCCTAATGCACTTAGAAGTTCGGCCGCATCGCTTTCCGCATTCCATCCATTCATATCGGCAAATTGGCCTTCCAGTTCAGAGGCCCTCACGCCGTCAGCATCAGAGAAATCAGGTTTCATGTAAATGGCATCCTTTTCCTGCATTATGCCCCATAACTTTTTATGTCCCATGATCACTGTTTGAAGTACGGGAACTTCATCAAATTCAAAGTGATTTTGTTTTAAAACGGCAAGCCTTTCTCCAGGGGTGATGGAAACCGCACCAGTTGTAGGATCAATATCTCCGGATAAAATTTTTAAAAAGGTAGATTTGCCTGCTCCGTTGGCGCCAATAACGCCGTAGCAATTGCCTGATGCAAATTTGATGTTTACATCTTCAAAAAGTACTCTTTTACCAAAACGAAGAGAAAGATTTGAAACTGAGATCATATATGGGATTAAAATTTAAAGGTGCAAAATTAGGGAAAACTTATCAGTATTGAATTGTCGCGGTGATAATTCACTTTGATTCCAGAAAAAGGAACGCGGTTTGGATTTATAAAAGTTCCTTTTGATAAAAGAGGTAAATATTAACTTTTAACCGCGGAGGACTCGGAGAACGCACAGAGAGCATGGGACTAAAATCCATAACACTCTCTGTGAAAATCTTTGTGTCCTCCGTGGTTTATTATAAAGATTAAGAACTTACGAACTCCTCGACCGCTTCCTTTATTTTGGTAAAAGTACTGGTGAGTAATTCTTCATCTTCTTCAAGCAAAGTAACTCTAAAGCCCAATAAATCTGAAGAAAACGAGGAAATTGGGACGACACATACGCCCTTTGCAGCTAGCAGGTAATACACAAACCGTTTGTCAAGTAATACACCCTCTTTTTGTACCCATTGTTCTACTAGCTTTTGTATCTCAGGGTTATCAATTTTAAGTTTTTGATGAGGTTTTAATACACCGTCTTTAAAAATGATGGTATTGTAGAATGCGCCAAAAGTTTCATTAAATCTTAAAGCAGGTACAGATCCTAATATTCCGGAAATGATCTTGCTCCTCCTTCCTATTTTTTCATTCAAGTCCTTTCTATAGCTATTATATTGAGGAGCAGACATTATTTTAGGAATGGCCATTTGAGGAAGCTTTGTGGAACAAACCTCGATCATTTTTGCATTTTCGAGGGCCGAACACAAGCGGTTAAATTCTTTATCCTTGTTCCTGTTATAAAATTCCATCCATCCACACCTTGAGCCAGGCCATGGAAATTCCTTTGAAATTCCCTTCATGGCAATCCCCGGCACATCTTCAATAAACTCGCTTAATGCATAAGCACGGGCGCCATTATAGGTAATGTTGTTGTATATCTCATCGCAGATCAGCAAAAGGTCGAATTCCTTAGCGATCTCTTTTATGGCCTTTAAAATTTCGAGGGGATAAACCATTCCTGTTGGATTATCCGGATTAATGATCAGGATCCCGACAATACCGGGATTGTATTTTATTTTAAGGTAAAGGTCATTTATATCAGGATACCAGTGATTGTCAGGATCCAACTTATAAGTAATCGGATGGGTATGCGCGTGCGCAGCTTCAGCCGAAGAATGTGTGGAATAAGCCGGTGATGGCCCTATAATTCTTGCCGTGGGTATCAGGTATTGATAAACTTTTCCTATCGCATCTCCTAAACCGTTGAAAAAAAGAATGTCTTCTTCAGTTACCTGTGTTCCGCCCCTTGAATTAGTCTTCTCCGCTAAAAACTGTCGCGTAGTTAAAACCCCTTTACTATGGCAATAGCCAAAAGAGCTATTGTCTTCGAGGATTTCTGAAATTATTTTTCGCATCCAGTCAGGCATTTGCGCATTTTTCTGAATTGGGTCCCCTATGTTTTCCCAATAAATACTTTGTCCGAGCTGCTGTATTTGTTCTGCTTTTTTTACAATTCCCCTGATCTCGTAGCTTAATTCCTTAGCTCCTTCACTTAATAAGTTTTGCCTCATTTACTTTTCTAAAAAAATTGATCAAAATTAAGTAAATATTTAAAGCCATCGCTATTTTGAATTATTTAATTTATTAATTCCATTTCACCCTGGTTACTTGTTGTAAAAGCCCTTTTTCAATTAAAAAAACTGTGAAATAATTTATCCCGTATACTTTCCATAATTACTCTTCCCGGAACAGGAAAAGTAATTATGATCAATAAAAAAAACAGAAACTTAAAAGTTATTTTTTGATATGGACATATTGGATTCAATAGCATCCCTTGGCGTGGTAGTCACTGCATTATTATTAACCATAGGATTAATTAGGCCGGGGTTTGTAGTTTGGTGGAATAAATCAAATTCGAGGAAACAGGTTATAATGGTGTGGGGGGCTTTATTTATGTTTTTTGTGATAATGTATTTTTTTGTAAGTAGTTACAGACACGATAACCTCAAAGGAAGCGACACCGAAAACCAGGAAATTGAAGTGCATTCACAGGATTGAAGAAGTTAGAAGCAGGAAGTGGGAAGTAATCATCTTCCCACTTCTAACTTCCATCTTCCCTCTTCAAACAAACTCCCATGCACTTTTATAGGCGCCAATTTTCTCTACATATTCTAAAAACTTAAGATAGAACTCATCGGTTGAAAGCGTGGCGCTGTCTCCTATGATTATAAGTTTCTTTTTTGCTCTTGTCAGGGCAACATTCATTCTTCTATAATCTTTCAAAAAGCCTATTTCGTTCTCCGAATTTGACCTTACCAAACTTATATAAATAATATCCCTTTCCTGTCCCTGGAAACCGTCAACGGAATTGACGGCTATGTTTGTAAATCCTACCCATTCATCCTGTAAAAACTTTTCTTTTAAAATATTTACCTGGGCTTTGTAAGGTGAAATAATGCCTACGGAAAATTGGGAAAAATTAATATTCTGCGAATCCATGGTCTCTTTCAAATGTCTGAGATGTTTGATCAGAAGATCAGCTTCCTCAGCATTTTCAACACTGGTATCGGAGGTTTCATAAGTTTCATTAAATCCACATCCCGCAGTATCAATAAACTCAACCGGTTTTGATAAAAGGTCAATGGTATTGCCGGGAGCTAACGCGTTGTTTTTTACAGAATCATCCGCATGGAGGTCGTTTTTGTAAAAATAGTTGCTGGAGAAACCCATGATCTCCTCATTGCTTCGATATTGTACTTTCAGCATGACGTCTGCCTTTTGTACCTTTATTGTTCGTTCAAATAAGGTTACCGCCAGGCCTTTTCTGGCAGCTTCATCCGATTTTACCGTTGGAGGCAATTGAAAATGATCACCGGCAAAAATCACTTTTTTTGCCCGTGTTATGGGGATCCAGCTTGCGGGTTCCAGTGCCTGGGCTGCTTCATCAATAAAAACAGTATTAAAAGTACGGTCGCGCAGTAAATAATTCACTGATCCAACGGGTGTACAAGTAATCACCTGAGCTTTTTCGATAAGATCTTCTACGATATAACTTTCAATTTTATTGGCCTCATCCAGGATTTTATAGGCCTCATCATACAATGCCTTTCTTTGATTTCTTTCTTCTCTTCCAAAATGCCTTTTGTATTTCGAAGCCATATTCCTGAACTCAGAAGCTCTTTTCTTGAGTTCTTTAATGCTTTTAAAATCCTTGTGCTCAGTCACCTTCACATCAATGGAATGGTGAATAAGGCTCTCGCTGATCCTGGCCGGATTACCAAATCTAAGAACATTAATGCCCCGTTCCGACAGTTTTTGAGTTAAAAGGTCGACGGCATTATTGCTGGGGGCGCTTACCAAAACCTGCTTTTCATTTTTTAGAGTAGCAATAATGGCTTCAATAAGTGTAGTTGTTTTTCCGGTGCCGGGAGGGCCATGGATAATGGCTGCATCTTCAGCAGAAAGGATATTATTAATGGCGTCGTTTTGAGAAAAATTCAGGGATGGAATGTTAACCTTTTCTTTTAAAGGCTTAAAGTTGGCAGGTGTAAAACCTAACAGAATATCTCTCAACTCTGCCAACCTTCCTTCTGCTTTTTTTACCTTGTTAAGGGTGATTCTCATCTCCTTGTAGCTGGATTCATCAAATAAGAGGTCGAGGCCGAGTTTTCCTCGTTGGGCCCAGTCAGGAAGTTCATCTACATTTAAGGTAATTCGTAGCTGATTGTCGCGAACAGCAGAAACTACGCCATTTACCGCCAATTTCTCCCCTCTTTCTGAATTGGAAAATAAAGCCGCAGTCCTTCCGGTTTGAAACTGATGTGGAATGTGTTTGTCAGAAGGACGCTCAAGTTCTACGATCAGCCTTTCTCCCACACCATAATAAGATTCGCGGATAATCAAAGGATACCAGGTTATCCCTTGCTGTTTCCTTTCGAATAAAGAATACTTTAAGACCTTATTATTGTATTGATTTTTATCTTCCTCTTCTTCGATCTTCAATAAATCCGAAAGATGATCAAAGTGTGCTTTTGCCTGTTCATTCATTTAAGCGAAATTAAGGGGATTTTGTCTGGATTTTAAAAAAAAAGATTTGACAACTTTTTAAAGTTGTCAAATCTTTGGGTTGGAGAAGGTAGATAGATTGATTGGAACAGACCCCTTGTTAAAAGACTATCTAACCATTTAGCATTTAACATTCAAAATTCAACATTCTCCTTAATTGGCTGGCATTTTAAACAGCGCTTCATCCACAGGTTTATTCAATTGAACATTGCTCAAGGTTACTGTGGAAGCTTCCCCCATTCCTTCAATATTTACTACAATAGAATGTGGAATATTTAGTCCATCCACCATTTTGTAATCCTTTAAATAAGTCTCTGTCTCAACTTCTTTATCTCCTACCTTGGTTTTTGTAGTTTGCTTTACCAATAAGTTTGAATTGACATCGAAGAAGTAAGTCTGATCCGTAGTGTCTTTTTTAGTCATTTTGATTTTATGGGCAGGTTTATCATTCACGGCTTCTTTTCCAAGATAAGTAGCTGTGAAGCCTTGTTTTTTATAATCTTTCAAAAAGTCCATCTGTTCAAAATTGGATTGCTTATTGAATTGTTTGATTTGTTCTGCTGGCATTTCTCTTGCCGTATTACCCATCATGGGGTTTAGCATCCATCCCTTTGTGCCGTCAAAACCAATCTTCATTTTTTGTCCTTGCATGTTCATTTCCATGTAAAAGGAATTTGGTTTTTTAACGATTGTTTTCATTGGCATTTGCATTCCCTGAGCGTTAACTATCAGGTCCATGCTCATGGTTTTTACCTCTTTTACCTTTTCCTGACCAGAGGCAGTCAGGTATTTTTTAATAACATTGTCGGCTTCCTGGGAAAAAGCGGAAGTAAAACAAAAAATAAAAAGGGCAAGAGCACTTAGCAGTTTATATTTCATATCCAGTTTAATTTAAATTGAACAGCTAAAGTACTTACAACTGTTCAATATTTCATTTTATTTTTGGGGAATAATTTAAAAATTACCACAGAGTTAACACAGTTTGTCACAAAGAGAAAGAGACAAGTCGCCGCGAAAGCCACTGAATTTTCTCCGTGGTTAAGTTAAAGTTGCCGTTGTACATTTTGGCACGTCAAATTTAAGTTTCTAAAAACCTTAGCTCTATAAGAAAACGTACTATTATATCAGGATCTTGGAAAAATCCACAGATATTCACTACTAAACAATACGATGTTAAAGAAAGTCCTAGGAATAACATTAAAAGTCTTTATGTGGATTTTTATCTGCGTATTCTCCTTATTGTTAATAGCTGTCATTGCTTTACAATTTCCTCAGACGCAAAAATTCCTGACTGGAAAAGCAGTTTCATTTCTTGAAAATAAGATAAAGACCAGGGTTGAAGTTGGCGAAGTGAATGTTTCCTTCCCCAAAGCAGTCGTTCTAAAAGATATTTATGTTGAAGACCAATCAAAAGATACGCTGCTTTATGCTCACAGGATTGCGGTGGATATAGATCTGCTGGGTTTGATCAGTAGTAAGGTTGAAGTAAACAATATAGAACTGGAAAAGGTGACAGGGCATGTAGAAAGGACAATGCCTGACAGTGTTTTTAATTTTGATTTTATAATTGAAGCCTTTGCTTCTGACTCCGTCGAGGAGCCTCAGCCGGAAGATAATACCGGAGGAATGGATGTGAAAATAATGGGACTTGAACTTGAGGAAATTTATGTAACCTATAAAGATGCGGTCACAGGCATGGATGCAAATCTTAAGTTAGGGCAGTTTGAACTGGAAATGGATGAGTTTGACCTTAATACCAAAACCTTCATTGTTGACTTTATAGAGCTACATAACACCAATGCTTCCCTGGCACAAACCAAACTGCCTACTTCTACTGAAGATCCAAGTGATGAGCCATTGGATCTTAATTTTGGCCTCGGAAAAGTCGATTTTTCTTCCATCAATTTGAAATATGATAATAAGGTCAATCAACAGGAAATTGCATTAAACCTGGGCGAGCTTAATCTTTCTGCCGATGATATTGATCTTCCCAATCAGAAAATTGATTTAAATGAATTTGTGTTGAACAACACTTCAATTGTATATGCTCAACATAAAACTGCAGTTAAGGACACCCTTGTCCACGAAAAAGTGGCTAAGAAAGTAGACAGGGAACTTGAACAGGAAGCAAAGGAATCGGGCAAACCTTGGATTGTAAATCTGGAGGAATTAAAAATGGTTTCCAATAACCTGAAATTCGACGATTATAATGTGTCGGCCCAAGAAAATGGAATGGATTTCAAACACATGTCTATTGCCGGACTTGGTATGGATATTGAAAATATTGGTTATAAAGGAATGGAGGTTTCGGCGGATGTTGATCAACTTGTTTTCAGGGAAAAAAGTGGATTTAATTTAAAAAACTTCACTACAAAACTTCGTCTGGATTCAACCTCCGCAGTACTTGAGGATTTGGTGATCCAAACCAATAAGACCCACATTCAGGATCATCTTGAAATAGGATTTTCCTCGATTCAAGGCATCGCCGACAATATAGGAGATCTGAAGTTGAATATTAATCTGGAAGAAACTGCCATCGCTTTTGAGGACATTCTTTATTTTCAACCTGCTCTTTCCAATACATCGCCTTTTGCCGGAAATGCAGATAAAGTCATTCATATTGATGGACGTGTAAAGGGAAGGGTGGATAATCTTTTCATACCTGAATTCCGGCTTTCCGCTTTGGAGTCTACCGAGTTACTGGCTTCCGGTGAAATAAGAGGTTTGCCCGATATGGAAAAAGCCTATATTGATATGAAAGTGAGTAAGCTTGCTTCAACTTCCGGTGATATTTCTGATCTCTTACCAGGTATGATTCCTGCATCTGTAAGAATCCCACCTTCAATAAATATTACCGCAGATTTTGAAGGCTATCTTAAAAATTTCGATGCCAATGCCAATGTAAATACCACATTTGGAAGTATCCTGGCAAAAATGAATATGGATCCTCCAAAAAATGGGAAGGAAGTCTATAAGGCCACAATGAATGTAAACGATTTAGCGCTTGGCAAAATATTAAAAAATGATAGTTTATATGGTCCTGTTTCGCTTGAGGCAAATGTAAACGGAGAAGGTTTTAGTATGGAGAATATCGTCGCTGATATAAATGCCAATATCCAGGAGGCTGTATTCAGTGGATATAAATATTCGGGACTGACCATCGATGGCAAGCTGATTCAAAAGGAGTTTTTAGGAAGCATTAATTATAGTGATTCCAATCTGGTATTTGCTTTTGACGGGGATCTTAATTTCAATAAAGAACAGCCTAAGTATAAATTTAAATTGGCCATAAAGGGCGTTGATTTTAATGGACTAAATCTGACTGAGGACGACATAAGACTCAAAACGACCATAGAGGCCGACATGGCCGGCATGGATCTTAACAGTCTCAATGGCGATGTAGATATCAATGAAACCCTTATCGTGAAGAACGGAAAAAGATACAATGTGCAATCTTTCCTTTTTGCCTCAATCAATGAGAAAAGAAATACGGACATTAAAATAGAATCCGATTTTCTTGACGCAAAATTCAAAGGAACCATTAACCTTGGTGACCTGGCAACTACACTTCAACAGCATATTAACAGGTATTTTAAATTAAATAACCCCGAAATAAAAGAATTTACCGAAGAACAAAATTTTGCTTTTGAGATTGATATTAAAAACTCTGATTTATTGACGCAGGTGTTGGTCCCCGGTTTAACGAGGCTCAGGCCAGGTGAGATAAATGGAAGATTCAACAGTACCACCAATAATCTCGAAGTCAATCTTGGTTTTCCTGAAATAGCTTATTCAAACATTGCTGTTCGGAATTTTGAATTTACCACCAGTTCAAATCAAAACAGCATGGATTACCAGATGAATATTGAAAGCATAAGTCAGGATTCTACTGAAGTAAAAAATATTCTTTTAGACGGAAATATCCAGAACAGCCAAATAGCTACTGAACTATCAATAAGTAATGACGAGGAGAAAGAAAAGTTTGTGATTGGAGGATTACTGAAAAGTGTAAATAAAGCATTCAGATTTACTTTTAATGAAGTGGTATTAAACTACGATCAATGGAATGTAAATGAGGATAACTATTTGCAGTTCGGAGGAAAAAAATTTTTTGCCAACAATGTAAAACTTGAAAAAGGTTCACAGTATCTCCTTTTAAATACGGTCAACAGAGGAGAGCCCGTACCGGATTTCGCAATTGAACTGAGCAAGTTCAAACTGGATTTTATTTCCTCGCTATTCGAAAAAAATGAAATTGCAGTAGGCGGGGAGATTAACGGGAAAGTAATTCTTGAAAAATTTCCCGGTGGAGGTTCTTTTACATCTGACCTTAAGATTCAAGATTTTAGTTTTAAAGAAGATACTCTGGGCACAATTACCCTCCTTGCCAATAATACGGTGGAAAACAAATACGAAGCACATTTAAGTATAAAAGGAGCAGGAAATAATGTGAATGTAGATGGTTTTTACCTTGCAGAAAAAGAAAGTAATGTTTTAAACTTCGACGTGGACATTGCCAACCTTAATCTTTCTACAATAGAAGCCTACACAGCAGGGCAGTTAACAAGAGTTTCCGGTGCTTTAACCGGCGATATGAAACTTGGAGGATCCACGGATTCACCAGAAATCAATGGAAAACTTCAATTTAAAGAAGCAGGTTTTAATGTTACCTATTTAAAGTCTTATTATCTGTTGGATAATGAAGCCATTGCAGTCGATAATAAAGGAATTCATTTTAATTCTTTTGACATCAAGGATGAGAAAAATAATACAGCATCAATAAATGGATCTGTCCTTACATCCGATTTCAAAGATTTTAAACTACGATTTGACCTGGCAACCAATGACTTCAGAATGTTAAATACCACCGCAGATGACAATGACCTTTTTTATGGAACCGTATTGGTAGATAGTAGAATTGAAGTTCGCGGAAATATAAACAACCCAAGAGTTGAAGCCAAAATAAAGCTTGAAAAAGCTACCAATTTTACCTTTGTCATTCCTACCGACCCAACGGTGAATACTGGCGAGGGTGTATATAAATTTGTGGATTATACCAACAAGGTAAATCCCATTATAGAGAAGAAATCTGAAGAAGACACCATTCAATCGGAAATAAGTGGAATAAACCTCACTGCCGCCATCACCATTGATAAAGACGCGCTTTTTAATATAGTGATTGACCAGGAAAGGGGTGATGTGCTTAACCTGAAGGGTAGCGCCAACAATATGGTGTTTGCATTGGACGAAAGTGGTAAGATGACCCTGTCAGGAAGATATATTGTGAATGAAGGAAATTATAAATTAAGCTTTTACAATGTGGTTAACAAAAACTTCGCACTGAAAAAGGGTAGTACATTGGTTTGGGCAGGGGAGCCCCTAGATGCGCAAGTCGATATTTCTGCAATTCATACGGTAGAAACAACTTCTACCAATTTGATGAATGGCGCTCAGAACCCTAACTATCAAAAAGAACTTCCCTATCAGGTTTATCTTAATATGAAAGGCGCGCTAATGCGGCCTGAATTAAGCTTTGCGATCAAGCTTCCTGATGATGTAGCTGCCAGGAATGATGATATAAGGGGAAGGTTAAGTATTCTCAATCAAAGTGAAGCTGAAAGAAACCAACAAGTTTTTTCATTGATTATCCTGGGAGGTTTTATTGCTGACAATTCCCTTTCCACCGGTGGCGGTGGATTGGAGTCTTCTGTAAGAGGAAGTGTAAGTGAAATGCTGAGCAATCAGTTAAATAAACTTTCCGATAAATATGTAAAAGGAGTAGATATTAATGTTGGCGTGGATTCATACCAGGGTGTTGGCGGAAAGGAACAAACCGACTTGAATCTGGGGCTTTCCAAACAGTTGTTTAACGACAGGGTGGAAGTTCAGGTAGGAAGTACGATAAATCTTGAGGGAAATAACAATGCTGGCGGTGAGGAACAATCAGCGACAAACTTTATAGGCGATATGTCAGTATTATACAGACTTACTGACGATGGCAGATATAAATTAAAAGCTTTCAGGAATAATGAATATGACCAATCCCAAGGTGACATTATCAGGACGGGCGTATCTTTTGTCTTTTTAAGGGAGTATAACCGATTGAGTGAATTACTGAGAAAGACTGAGGATGAAGAAGAGACGCAAATTATTGAAGAGGATGAAAATTAATTCAAGTATAGATATAGACTATTTTTTGCTTACACATGAAAAACCAATTACAGCTTATAACTGGTATCTTTATTCTAATTTTTTTAACTGGCTGTAACGTCACCAAGCATTTAAATAATAATGAGACCTTATACACAGATGGAAGTGTTAAAATAAACAACGTAGGTAAAGTACCGGAGAAAAAAACCTTGCGTCAGGATCTGGAAGCGCTTTTGCCTGCTCATAACACACGCATTTTTGGTTTGTATCCCAAGCTTTGGGTTTACTATAATGTAAATAAGGAAGAAAAGGAAAAAGGAGTAAAAGCGTGGATAAAAAGAAAGCTCGGAGAACCTCCTGTTCTCATAGAAAACATCAATACAGAAACAATTGAAGGCAGGATGATAAATCTCCTTACCAATAGAGGTTATTTTCAGTCAGAAATTGAGACTGAGGAAAAAGAAAGGGGTAAGAAGATGGAGCTCAAATTTAACGCTTCGGTAAAACCTCCTTATCAAGTCAAAGAATTTTTTTATCCAAAAATAGATTCCAAAATTGACAGCCAGATTGCCCGATTTCAGGAAAAGAGTCTGATAAAACCCCAGGATTATTTCAGTCTTGAAAAGCTGGAAGAAGAAAGGCAGCGAATTGATGACGAACTTAAAGAATTGGGCTATTTCTATTTCAATCCCGACTTTCTGATTTTTGAAGTGGATAGCGCTATAGGCGATCGAATGATCAATCTCTACCTCAAAATAAAACCGGATGTTCCTGAGAAAGGACTTAAAGTTTATCGAATGGGAAAGATTTTTCTTAATCCTGAATATGAAATAGCGGATACTACAAGTGAACAAACCTATACTATTCCGGTCGACGGCATCAATTTCATCAAAAAAGGGAATGGACTGTTTCGACCCCAGGCCCTGACAAGGCTGGTATTTATTGAAGAAGACAGTCTGTACAGTAGAAAAAACCATAACATCACCCTAAACAGGCTCATGGGACTTGATGTTTTTAAATATGTTAACATCAGATTTTCGGAGAGAGATTCCGCGGGTGAAGGTAGGTTAAGATCAAGAATTCAAATGTCTCCGTTGCTAAAAAAATCGTTGAGGGCTGAAGTACAGGTTTATACGAAGTCAACAAACTTTGCAGGTCCTGCTTTACAGTTTTCATTTAAGAATAGGAATGCTTTTCGAGGAGCTGAGCTTTTGATTGTGAACCTTAATACTTCATTTGAAACACAGTTTTCGGGGAAATACAAAAATGTTTATGCTTACGAAGTACAGCCACAGGTTCAATTGTTTCTACCCAGGTTTCTTCTGCCATTTAATATTTCTCCTAAAAATAGTTTGTTTGTTCCAAGGACAAAGCTTGAGATCAGCTACATTCTTCAAAAATATATTCAAAGGTATTCGCAAAATTCTGTGAATACTTCAGTCGGTTATCAATGGAAAGAAACAGCAGCGCGAGAACATGTTTTGAATCCTATCAATGTTAGCTACATAAACTACGATATAGTCGAAGGTTCGGATTTTAGAAAAAAACTAGATACAATTCCTTCTTTGGCAATCAATTTTGAGGACCTTGTTATTTTAGGCAGTACCTATTCCTATACTTATAATAATTTAATGGAAAATGCAGGACGCGGAAGGAATCACTTTTACTTTAATGGCAATGCGGATGTATCAGGTAACTTGATGAAATTAGCTGAAAATACCTTTAACTTAAATGTTGACCGCGATGAAGTTACTGGGAATAGTAAAATAGGAGGTCTTGTTTATAGTCAATATGCAAGAGGAGATGTGGATTTTCGATTCTATCATGATTTAAGTCAGTCAGAAAGAATAGCAACCCGATTTTTCCTTGGAGTTGGGTATCCTTATGGTAATTCAGATTATCTACCCTTTTCAAAACTTTTTTATGTAGGCGGACCTTCAGGGATAAGAGCATTTAAAGCAAGGACGATAGGACCCGGCGTATTTCATGACCCCGATGAGGGATCCTCTTTTTTTACTCAATTAGGAGATATGCGGTTGGAAGGAAATATCGAATATAGGTTTGATCTGGTAAGTATACTAAAAGGCGCATTTTTTATTGATGCAGGTAATACATGGTTAACCAGAAGTGCAAGTGATTCGCTTGTGGAAGGTGTTGACAATACCTCGACATTTCCTAAAAAAAGTGACCAGGTTTTTAAAATGAATAAAGTATTGGATGAACTGGCCATCGGAACAGGGTTTGGTCTTAGGGTTGATGTTTCTTTTCTTATTCTAAGGCTTGATTTAGGAATGCCAATACGAAAATTCTGGTTCCACAATAAAACAACCGGGCAGGATGAACTGAAATATGGTAGTGACCGGTGGGCATTTGACGAGATTAACTTTTTGGATCCGATGTGGAGAAAACGAAACCTGGTGTTGAATATCGCTATCGGATATCCTTTCTAAATGTTTATTTTTTGCTTTAACCTTTACACGACTTGGAACACTTGCTATTTTTCAGAAGGGATGAGAAATTAGAATAATTGCTAATTTGCTTTCACTTTAATTATTTAGGAGTGGAAAAAGAAAAAGTCCTTTTTATAATAAATCCCATTTCAGGTGCCAAAAACAAGATCAGGATTCCTGACCTGATTAAAAAACACCTGGATCTAAAGCAATTCGATTTTGAAATTTCTTTTACTGAAGCCGCTAAACATGCTGAAAAACTTACCCTTGACGGCATTAAATCCGGTTTTAATAAATTCATTGCAGTAGGAGGGGACGGAACAATTAATGAAATAGCAGGTGTGCTTGTAAATACCTCCAATCATTTAGGGATAATTCCTTCGGGGTCAGGAAATGGTTTGTCGAGGCATCTAGGCATTCCTTTAAATCCTGTTGAAGCCATAAAAAATATTAACAAGAATAAAGTCTTAAAAATAGATTCCTGTTCATTGAATGGAAGGCCATTTTTTTGTACGGCAGGAGTAGGTTTTGATGCCCACGTGGGAAAGCTTTTTGCAGATAGTAAGGTAAGAGGTTTAAATACTTATGTGAAAACTACCCTTTCTGAATTTCGAAAATATAATCCCGATACTTATAAAATCACAATCAATGATAAAGTTTATTTAAAAGAAGCTTTTCTTATAACATTTGCCAATTCCGCACAATATGGGAACAATGCCTACATTGCTCCTCATGCAGATATTCAGGATGGTTTGCTGGATGTTTGTATAGTAAAGCCTTTTCCAAAATATAAGATTGTTCCGATCGGAATAAGACTATTTAAGGGAACCATTGATAAATCAATGTATTTGGAAATTATAAGAGCACCGGAAGTAAAAGTAGAAAGAACGAGTGAAGGACCGTTGCATGTTGACGGCGAGCCCTGCCACATGGGAAAAGAGTTGCTGATTAAACTGTATACTCAAAGTTTAGGAGTATTGGTTCCTTAGTTTTTATTAAACTAAGCCTTTACTTGTTGAAAACTTGATTTTTCAACAGGTTCTGTTTCCCTCAGATTTTCCTGTATCCAGTTAAAACAAGTTTGTCTTAGTTCCCTTGGATTCGCATTCTTAAAAGCAGGGCCAAACTTTAACTTTACTTCAACTACAGGCTTACTAAAACATCGGATATAATGAGTGTGCATGCTTTCCTTCTTCCAGACATCTTGAGGATCAAGGTAAGTTAAAGCAACTGGTATTACAGGACAATTTCTTTTAGCAGCCAGATTAAAAATGCCCGGCTTAAAAGTCAAAAGTTCAGGCAAATGATTGGTCGTTCCTTCTGGAAAAATACAAACGGAAACATTTCGGTTTAATGCATTGGCAATCACTTCGATGGACTCTACCCGGCTGGATCTTTTTTGTCTTTCCACAAATAAAATATCTACGGCTTTGGCTCCTGCTCCCAAAATTGGCATTTTGGTAACTTCGGATTTTGATAACATCGTACAATTATTGGTTGCCATAATAACCGGTGGATCAATATAAGACCGGTGATTGGAAACCAGAACAAACCCATCAGGCGGCGGTGTGCCTTCTATATGAATTTTAATGCCAAGGATTTTTATACATCTCTGCGCCCATAAAAGGCGATATTCATTGCTCAGTTGCCTTTTTTCGGAAGGGCGAAAAAATTGTTTTATCACCAAAGCAGTGGTTGCTGTAAAGGTCATAAAAAGAACATGCACCAATTTTTTATAAGCTCTAAGTATACCGATCATTAGTAATCCGCTGAATTGAAGAGTGAATAAGCTTGTAAAGATAGGGGTTATCGCAGAGAGAGAAAAGGGAAGGGGTTTTTGAATCTGTTTAAAAAAGGTCAAACTTTCCAAAAGTTCTAAACTTTTGGAAAGTTAGGATTTCAGATTTCCACCTATACGCTCACCACTTCCTGTTTCTCTCCAATCTGCTGACGCCACATTGCATAGTAAAGGCCTTTTTCATCCAGCAAGTCTTCATGTTTTCCATGTTCTATAATGTCACCTTTTTCCAGGACAAAAATCTTGTCCGCATGCATAATGGTTGATAATCTATGTGCAATAAGAATGGTAATATGATTTCTGCTTCTCGATACTTCTCTGACGGTTTTACTGATTTCTTCTTCTGTTATGGAGTCTAATGCAGAGGTTGCTTCATCAAAAACGAGTAAAGAGGGTTTCCTTAATAGTGCTCGTGCAATGGATAACCTTTGTTTTTCACCACCCGATACTTTCACTCCTCCTTCTCCGATTATTGAATCCAATCCTTTATCGGCACGGGCTAAAAGGTTATGGCAGGCAGCTTTATACAATACATCCATACATTCTTCATCAGTCGCATTAGGCGCAACAAATAGAAGATTTTCTCTTATGGTTCCGGCAAATAATTGAGTATCCTGGGTTACAAAGCCGATCTGTTCACGCAGTTTATCCAGATCTACTTTATCATATGAGGTTCCATTGTATAAAATTTTACCTGAATCCGGCTGGTATAATCCCACAAGAAGTTTAACCAAAGTAGTCTTGCCCGAACCCGATGGACCAACGAAAGCGATGGTCTGGCCTTTCTGTGTGTTAAATGAAATTCCCTGTAAGGCTTTGGTATTTGCAGATTGATGTTTAAAACTCACCTCTTCAAAAGCCAGGTATTCTATATCCTTTATAGGTTTAGGATTGGAAGGCTTTACTTCTTTTGGTTTATTCAGGATATCCTGAAAGTTATTTAAAGAAACTTCTGCTTCCCGGTAAGTATTAATGATATTTCCTAATTCCTGCAACGGACCGAAAATAAAAAACGAGTAAATGAAAAGAGAGAAAAATTCACCAACCGTAACTTGCTCACGAAACACCAGGTAAAGCATTAAAAATAAAAGTGAGTTTCTTAGAAAATTTACCGTCGTTCCCTGGATGAAACTTAAGCTGCGGATAAATTTCACTTTCTTTAATTCTAATTTTAAAATTTTGTCCGTGGTATTGTTTAGTCTTGTTGTTTCCTGTTCGGAAAGGCCAAGACTTTTGATCAGTTCTATATTTCGAAGCGACTCAGTAGTAGACCCCGCCAACGCTGTGGTTTCCCCGACAATTACTTTTTGAATTTTTTTTATGTTTTTACTTAAAACCGAACTGAGGATACCCAATAGGGGGATAGTAGCAAAATATAAAACGGCTATAAGCCAATACACATTAATAGCATAAATCGTCACAAAGACGATCCCGATCAATGAAGTAAAAAGAACATTTACAAACGAGGAAATAAGTTTTTCAACATCAATTTTTACCTTTTGAAGTATTCCTAAAGTTTCTCCACTCCTTTGATCTTCAAAAACTGAATAAGGAAGCTCCAAAGAATGTTTTAATCCATCGGAATATATTTGAGCGCCAAGTCTTTGAGTAATTACATTTACATAATAATCCTGAAAATTTTTAGCAATTCTGGAAACCATGGCAACACCCATAGCCGCCAGGATCAGTTGTCCCCCACCCAAAAGAAAGTCTTCGGTGGTCATGCTAGATTCTTTACTTGTCACCACATATTTATCTATAATGTGGCGGAATATTAATGGATCAAGAAGGGAGAAGGTCTGGTTAATGGCAGCTAGAAAAAGCGCCAGTAATAAAAGTCCTTTATATTGTTTAAGGTAGCTGTAGAGTAATTTCATCCGGATTTATTTCTTTTTTACAAGCGGTTATGGAAATTGGTTAAGTAAAAAAATCATACTGACGGTATCAGACGTTTTAAATCCAATAAAATTTTTATTCAGAAATAAATAATTTATTTTTAACCCACTTCAACCGCAAACTTATCTAAAATTAGACAGTAAAAACTGTCCTTTTTTTTAATTGAATAAATCTTTTACAAATAAATCAGATGCGTTTCAAGTCCGGTTTACTATTTATTTTATCATTTTTTTTTCTTGTGATTTTTGCAAAAGCTGATACTTTAACCTTCACCTCTAGCTATCAGAGAGTCGACAAAGTTCTTTTCATAAAAGATACCACCGGATATAAGATAGAGCAAGTCAAAGACCTGTTTCTTAAAAATCTCTTTCAGCCTGGTGTTGACTATCAAGTTGCAAATAATGAGGGCAGCAGCATTTATTGGATAAGCTTTATTCTAAAGAACATAACCGACTTCGATCAGGAGTTCCTCCTCAATTTTGATAAATGGTCCTATGTAGATTTTTATTTTAAAAGTGGGAAAAACTATAAGTTAAAAAAGGCCGGACTAATTTCCTCGCTTTATATAACAATTCATAATTCAGGCTATAGCGTAGAATTAATGAAATTATTGGAAACATATTCATTTTGGTATAATAAAATGGATATTATGATTTCCTCATTTTCCAGTATTTGTTTTCTTTTACTTACCAGGTCATTTCTGAAAACTAAAATAAATTTACCATTCTGGGATAAAGTACTCACAGCAAGTGTTTTAACATTATTGTTAATTCCCCTTGTAATAAGTTTTATTTCCAATAACTTGGCTTTTACTATTCAAGGTGCAACAATTCTGGCCATTGCTTTTTTATTTTTATTTGTTTCAGGGCTTGGTTACTATAGGAAAATTCCTTCTTCCGGTTATTTCTTTTTTGCCAATTTATTTATGTTGATAGGAGTCATTCCATTAATGTTAAAGGAACTACAAGTTCTTCCAGAAAATTTATTTACCATCAATTCTTTTAATATAGGTTCCTGTATTCAGGCTACTTTATTCTCCCTGGCCTTTGCCAATCGGATAAACACTTTAAAAGAAGAGAATGAAGCTAAACAATCAGAAATTATTAGCCAATTGAAGGAAAATGAGAAGGTGTTGATAGCCTGGAAAGAAGCCTTGATTAATACAGAAAAACTTCAAAAAGAATCTTTGGCTTTTCAATATGAATCATTAAAAAACCAGGTAAACCCGCATTTTTTGTTTAATAGCCTGAATGTTTTAATAGGCCTGTTATATAAAAGTCCTGAAGAGGCTTCAAAATTTGTAAGGGAGTTGGCTCAGGTTTACAGGTATGTACTACAAAATAAGAATAAGGAAATAGTAGAACTTTCAGATGAATTAGAGTTTGTAAACGCTTTTATTCACCTGCTAAAAATAAGGTTTGGAGACAGTCTTATTATAAATAATCGGATCAACAGAATTTCTGGCATTTCGATTCCTCCGTTGACTCTACAAATGTTAATTGAAAATGCAATAAAACACAATACCTTTTCATCCGATAAGCCATTAGTAATTGATCTTTCAAGTGAAGGAAACTACCTTGTAGTATCCAATAACATTCAATTGAAGAAAATACCGGAAGAACCCAGCGGTATCGGGCTGAATAATTTGAGGAATAGGTATAAGTATTTGACGAACTGCGAAATAATAGTTCTGAATAATGGAAG
>DASPJL010000151.1:0-10221 GCA_035628645.1 Cytophagales bacterium
TAGATATTCCTGCCAAAGGAGGCCACCTATTCCTGGCGAAAGGGTGCCACTAATTCCTGAGTAAAGGGTGCCAGCTATTCCTGAGCAAAGGGTGCCAAAGAGCTAATTTCTCTGCCAATATTTTTCTGTAAAGCAATTTGCTTGCAAACAGAAAAAGATGGCTAATAAGAGACTTAGAATGACAACACTCAGGCAAATTATAAGACTTAAAGCTGAAGGCAACAGCAATAGAGAAACTCACCGGTTATTAGGAGTTAGTCGCAAAGCAGTAGACAAGTATACAAAACGGATTGATGCTTTAGCCATAAGCTATCAGGAGTTACTTGTACTTGAAGATGCTGACCTCAATGAACTTCTTGAAAGCCCTAAAAAAGAACTACATTCTGATCCTGAGAAGCATTATAAACTAGCTTCCTTATTTCCATACTTAGAAAAAGAATTAAAGCGTGTTGGAGTAACCAGGTGGACCCTTTGGGCAGAATACAAGAACAAAAATCCTGAAGGCTATACCTATAGCAGATTCTGTCATCACTTCCAACAATGGCAAAAGAACAAGGAAGTAAGTATGCACCTGGAGCACAAGGCAGGAGATAAAGTTTTTGTGGACTATACGGGTAAGAAGCTGGAAATTGTAGACAGGCAAACAGGAGAAGTAAAACAGGTAGAAGTTTTTGTAGCCATTTTAGGAGCAAGCCAGCTTACCTATGTAGAAGCCACAGCAAGTCAAAAGAAAGAAGATTTTATAGGAGCAGTAGAAAATGCACTCATCTACTTTGGAGGAGTACCCAAAGCCATTGTTCCCGACAACCTAAAATCGGCTGTAGTTAAAAGCGATAAGTACGAACCTGTATTAAATGAAACTTTCGAGGATTTTGCCCATCACTATGGTACGACTATCCTACCAACACGGGCTGCAAAGCCTAAGGACAAAGCACTTGTAGAAGGAGCCGTAAAGATCATTTATACAAGAATCTTTGCCGCCATCCGCAACCAAACCTTCTTCTCCTTACAGGACCTAAACCGGACAATACAAGAGAAGCTGGATCAGCACAACAAAACACCCTTTCAAGGTAAAAGCCACAGCAGGCAGGAGCTTTTTAATGAAATAGAGAAAAGTGAACTGGCACCCTTACCGCAGGAAAGCTATGAGTTTAAGAAGTTTAGCTGGGCCACAGTATATAAAAACAGCCACATCTGGCTTGGAGAAGACAAGCACTACTACAGCGTTCCTTACCGGTATACAGGAGAAAAGGTAAAAGTAGTATATACCAAAACAAGGGTAGAAGTACATCACAAGCAAGTACGTATTGCCTTTCACTCAAGAGATTACAGTCATTATAAATACACAACTCAAAAAGATCATATGCCTTCTACGCATCAGTATAAGGCTGACTGGAATCCGGAGAAGTTTATAAGGTGGGCAACTATGATCGGAAAAGAAACAAAAGAAGTAATAGAGCGGATCATAGAAAATAAACAGCATCCCGAACAAGCCTATAAGTCATGTGTAGGAATACTAAGCTTTGGAAAAAAGTATAACAATACAAGACTAAACAATGCCTGCAAAAGGGCATTATACTACCAGAACTTCAACTACCAGACAGTAAAAAATATTCTTGAAAAAGAGTTGGATATGCAGCCAATAGAAGACAAAGCTGAAGTTCAAATGGCCTTCTCATTCCACGAAAATATCAGAGGTAAAGAATATTACAAGTAAAATCTAAACCAATAAAAACAACCCAATGAACAGTTCAACATTAGAAAAAATCAAAGCAATGAAGTTTTCAGGAATGCTGAGAGCCTTCCAGGCAAGTATGGAAACAAGACAAAATGAAAAGCTTACAGCAGATGAATTTATCGCCTACCTTGTAGACCAGGAGTGGGAATACAGGCAGAACAAGAAGATCTCAGCTTCCCTTCAGAGAGCCAGGTTCCGCTATCCTGCAAGTCTTGAAGATGTAAAGTTTACTCCATCCCGCAATCTGGATAAAAACCAATTAATAAGGCTTACCGATTGTAGTTTTCTTGACAAAAAAGAGAATGTAATAATCACAGGACCCACAGGAGTAGGAAAAAGCTATCTGGCTTCTGCAATAGGCCATCAAGCCTGTTCTTTAGGTTATAAAGTAATATACTTCAATACCATAAAGCTATTTACAAAACTTAAAATGTCAAAAGCAGATGCCACTTATCAGAAGGAAATAAGGAAAATAGAAAGACAAGACTTATTGATCCTGGATGATTTTGGACTTCAACCTCTGGACAATATGTCCCGATTAGCACTTTTAGAAATCATAGAAGACAGGCATGGTAAGAAGTCAACAATTATCACTTCCCAGCTTCCTGTAAGCTCCTGGTATGAGCTTTTTGAAGAAAAGACGATAGCTGATGCCATCTTAGACCGAATAGTTCATACCTCTCATAGGATAGAACTAAAAGGAGAATCAATGAGGAAAAAATTAAATTAATTATTAACCTTGAACCACGAAATTAGTTCTTTGACTGGCACCCTTTGCTCAGGAATCAGTGGCCTCCTTTACTCAGGAATACTGGCACCCTTTGCCCAGGAATGGGTGGCACCCTTTAGGCAGGAATATCCACATTTAATAAAAAACAATTATCCTTTCAAAAAGTCAGATGATTTCTATGCTTATTATTCGTTATTCACCCTTACAACAGATAATGATGAGTTATTTGAATTATTTGATTCCCTTAAAATAGAAAATGGAAATGTTTCCACGAACAATAACAAGTTCAAAAAAGGTGTAAAAGATTCATCCAAGAAATTAAAGTATATTATAGAGAAACTTTCGGGACATCTGATTTTTAACATTCAACAAAATAAATCACATAAAACGATAAACATTCGTTATTCTCACGAAAAATCGTGTATCTGTACAAGATGTTCGTTCGGAAGACTTAATTACGAAGCCACTTTTAAGGGATTACAAAAAAAGCCAAAGAAAATTGAAGACAAACTGCTTTTGGCATATATGCATTATGAACTCGGCAACTTTGTTGAATCGGCAAAATACTTTGAAGACATTGCAAACTATGCAAAAAAGAAAAAACAAGTAAAGCGCTACGCAATTGCTCAATTCAGCCTCTCAAAACTCTATGTTTTTATCAGAAACAATTATTGGGGAGAAAATGCACAACCCGAATTAATAAAGCAATTAAAAACGATTGAAGCGGATAAACTATACTGTGAGTTAAAAACAGATGAAAATAAAAAGTTTCTTGATTGGATTTTAAATTCAAAATTTTACACTTCTAAAAGAGAAGAAATAGACAGAACAGTCAATAAAATCAAAGACCATTATTATACACAATTAAAAGGCGGATGGAGTTCAAATAGCCATATTTGGAACTTGATAAACGATTATGCAGAAATTGAAACATTCCTGAATGGGAATTTTATTGTTTATGACAAGTTCTCCGAGTATCAGGAATTAACTGATAATTTCATTGAAGGATTAATTATTTCCCATGCAATGGATGAAAATCAAGCAAGCAGACTTGAACATTTCGATGATTGGTTGTTTTTAAGAATTGTATTTAACGGCAATGCCGAACGAATTTTAAAACTTTTCAATCGCTATGAACTGAACTCAATAAAATATAAGCCGACATCAAAAAAGGGTGATACTTTTTTAGATATTGTAAATAATCACCTAACAAGCTATCAGGATATTTTATCTGCTTTTGAAAAATCCTGTGAAAAATCAAACCGTGTTTTTTGGAAAAAATACAATGATATCTTTTGCAATTTAATGTTATTGGTTAGCATTAGTGAGATTGAATCTTCTCATGTAAAAGTTATTTCAAAAAATTTGCTTAAATATCTTAATGAAACGAGCTTCTTAAATCACATTTCAATTAAATATGTCCGTCTATTTATAAATAGAAAGGCAGAGTTTATTGATGCAGCTGAATTATATGGTTTCCTAAATCTATTTGTTACAAATGGAAAGTTTCACGATAATGACTTTATAGAGTCCGTAATTGATCAAATCAAAAAGCACCATAAGGAACTGAGAATTGATAAAAAGACATTAGACGAGTTGTTTTTTATTGCTTTTGAAAAATGTAAATTATGCAATCACATGCATTCTCCTGAGTTTATCACAAGGGTTTATGATGCAACGAAATCCGAATTTAAAAAGGAAATTAAAAACCGTATTGAGAAGGTATTAAAAAATCAGTTCAACAGTAATCTTTATTACATGTCGGCTATTTATGGTATTTTTAATGGAGAGGATGAATTCTTCGATATATTTATTGAATCCGCAAAACCTAAACCCAGAACCAGCAGTTTTAAATCTGCATTCTCAGGAGTTGAAGATAATCGGTTACCGAAGGTCAACATGCTTTTAAATCTTTGCTTCAAAAATGAAATAAATTTATCTCAACGTAAATTCGATGATTTTCGAAATATTGATGAATATTATTCCTGGCTATTTAATATGGAGCATTTCGATTACAATAAATTCAATCCAAAATGGGCAACAGAATATCAAACAAAGTACTACTTTGAGCAATTCAGAAAGTTTCCGCTAATCAAGGAAAAAGCGTTGGTGTATCTTAATAAAAATACTGACTATTTACTTGAAAGGCTAATAATTGAACTAAGCATCAACACAATTGAATCAGATTAACTGTGCAACATATTCCGAAGGGTATGTCAAACCGTAGATGAAAAAGGATTTGTAATCCTATACCGCGGAGGGTTACTTTCCCATGATCTGTGGCACGTAGAATATCTTGCTTTCGTCCAGTGTGCCACATGGCCGAGGAAAAGGACACCAGGATTAAAAAACATATACTTATTAAATGATACTTCAATCCATTGGTGCGTGTTTTTTGATATTTTGGGGTATATATGCACTTTATACCTCATTTACCAATAAAGACAAACTCCTTTTTTCATTCTTTCCTAATATAATCCCACCTAAAATACTTGGGGAAAGTTATATCCCTGTTATGAATTTCATTTTTGGACTGATTACATTATTTTTTGGAATTATCGTTCTTTATGACCTTTTAACAATAATTCCTGGAAGATAGGATTTAATATTTGGGATAAATTATCTTAGTTTTTCGGACTGTTCGACATGTTCCAAAGGGTGTGTCGTACTGTAGATAAAAAAGGATTTGTAATATTCCGAGGAAGGTTACCAACAAGAAAATTGTTCATCAAGCAATTGAACTAACAATTTACTTGATGGCCCTTACCTACACAATAAAAGATCGAAAGAGAATTACTTCGCACCTTTACCTGCATCAATGGGTCGATGTATTTACAAGAAAAGATTATTCCGAAATATTGTTAAACAGTATCAGGTACTGTCAAAAAGAAAAAAGGGTTGAAAATCTATGCCTGGGTTGTGATGAGTAATCATATTCATATGATTGTCAGTAGTGAAGGAAAGGGCCTAAGTGATATATAAGAGATCTGAAAAAATATACTGCATAAAAGATTGTTGAAGCAATCAAAAACAATACCAGGGAAAGTCGGAAAAATTGGTTGTTGTGGTTGTTTAGAAAGGAAAATAAAATATGGTTTTGGGAGGAGGGTTATCATGGAGAGGAAATTACTTCAGAATCCTTTTTCAACACTAAATTAAATTATATTCATTTAAATCCTGTTAGGGCTGGGATAGTTGAAAAAGAAGAAGAATATTTATTGAGTAGTTGTGCGGATTATTATGGCACAAGGAAAGGATTTATAGATTTAGAAGCTTTGGAAGAGGATTAAAATCCCTATTATCTTTAGTTCGACATGCCCTGCTGAACATGTCAGAACAGCAAAGACAGCAAAATTATCACAATACTTAATTAGTCAAACCTGAGAGTATCTATTGGTTTACTCATAGCTGCCCGTAACGTTTGTGAGCCAATAGTTAATAAACCTAATAACAACAATATCAACGAACCTAATAAAATAGTACCAAAACCAAAATCAACTCTGTTAGGGAAATCCTGAAGCCAAAAATTATTGATGATATAACTCAAAGGTCCACCAATAAATACAGAAACTATCAATATTTTTAAAAAACCTTTGGAGAGCAATAATGCTATACCCAAATCCTTTGCACCTAAAACCTTCCGGATACTAACTTCTTTCATTCTTCTTTCTGTGGTATATGTTGCCATTCCCAGCAGTCCTAAACATGCAATAATTACTGCAAGAAAAGCAATGAAACCGATAATTGAAACTGCATCATAGAATACTTGATATGAATCAGTAAGTTGTTCATCATAAAACCTGTACTTGAAGGAATGATTCGGAGCAACACTTTCCCATTTCGCTTCTAACCTCGAGATCGTACCGGGGATGTCGCCTGAAACAATTTTTACATTTGTAAAACTAAAGTTAGCGGGTTGATTTCTTAGCATCGCAGGGCCAATGTTATCTTCCCCCGTTGGCATCCTGACATAAAAATCTTTAACAACCCCAACTACCTCCAGCGCTTCTTTACCAAATCTCGTCTCCAGTATTTGTCCGATAATCTCAGAAGGATATTGATAACCTAACTCCTTTACTGCTGCTTCATTCACTAAAATAAACCTATTTACAGAATCATTTGTGGCAGGCAAATTCTTGCCTGATATAAGCTTAATTTCGAGATTGTGAATAAAATTTTCGTCCGTACTCAAAAGTTCTAAATTCTTATATTCCTCTTTACTTCCCATTACCTTTAAATCCATTCCGCTAGCTCGACCTATGGCAGGAATATATTCACTGGCGGAAATAGAGGAAACACCTGGAACTGTGCTTAATGCAGTGGAAATTTTCTGATAACTATTTCCTTGTAATTCTATATTAAGGACATTCTTTGTATTGAATCCATATTCAAATTCAAGAAAGTGCTTAAACTGTGTATATATCAGGATAGAAGTAATAATAAATAATAGTGAAACCACAAATTGAGCTGTACTCAATACTTTTCGTAAAAGGAGACTTCCGGAGCCCTTGCTTTCATTATTTTTGAGAGCCTGAATAGGTTTACACTTTGCCAAGTACCAGGCAGGGTAAAGGCCTGCAAGAATACCAATGAGTAAAGCAAATCCTGTGAAAATAATGTAGACAGAAACACTTTCCTGTAATTCAAAATTCAGGTAAGTATTCACCCAAAGTCCTTTAAAAGCAGGTTTGATGAAAATAATTAACACAATAGCAACTAGCAGCGCAAACAATGCAGTAATTATTGACTCACTTAAAAATTGAAATACCAGGTCTTTTCTTTTTGCACCTGTCACTTTACGTATACCAATTTCTTTTGCCCGGGTAATGGCACGAGCAGTAGATAAATTGCCATAATTAAGGCAAGCAGAGCCCATAATAATCAAAGCTAAAAATGAAAGGAAATAATATGCTTCAATCGGTAGTTGGAAACTTGTTGGTTGGTTTACAAGGATACCGGGGGTTATTTTGGTTAAGCTTTGTTCCCTCAGTTGAAAACCTTTAAGGTTTTTAAATTCCACGTCTTTCCGCGTTACAAGGTCAGTTAAAGCAGCAGATAGATCCTCTTCATTTTTCCCAGGCGTCAAAAGTACATAAGTAAAGGTTCGGTCAAATATTTCCCAATCTTTGCTGATATCCATCATTTTCTTTTCCTTATACAGGACAGGCAAAGAAGAGGAGGACATCAACACATCAAATTTTAAATGAGATTTATAGCTTTCATTAGGAATGACACCCGTTATTGTGTAATAACCCCATTGAACAGGAGGTGAATCTTTTCCACTTTTCAGATAGTGCAAACCTCTGTCAAAAAACTCAACTGTTTTGCCGATGGGATTTTCATCACTAAATAATTGATCCGCTATCTTCCTTGATATTACGATGGAATTTGGAGCCTGAAGTACAGTGCTCTTATTACCTTTCTCAAGTGGAAAACTAAAAACCTTGAAAAAGGAAGCGTCTGCAAAAAAACCACGCATCTCCACGCGTTTATTTTTGTAAACTGCTTCACCTCCTACCCCCCTTGTCAGGTGAGTAGATTCTTCTATTGTAGGGTAATTTATCTTTAAAGCGGCTGCCAAAGGAAAAGGGGTACTTGCATGTGGCCGGGATGAATCCGGAACTTTTGAAAGAATGCGGTATATTCTGTCTTTCTTAAGATGAAATTGATCATATTTCCTTTGATCAACCAACATAAGGATAATAAGCATACAAACTGACATTGATACTGCCAATCCAAAGACATTAATAAATGAAAACACCTTATACTTCAGGATATTTCTAACTCCTACTTTGAAATAATTATAAAACATTTTAAACAATGGTTGAATTTACATTTATTGTAAAAAAGACAACTTACTCATTCCCAATTGAAAGCAAATTATTAAAATCAATTTAGATGCCATCTTCTAATCCCGCATATTTCTGGGATTTCCAGATTCGGAAGATTTTTATCCCTGTTCAAGATCGTACAGTTATAGTGCGAATACGGTCAGTAATGAAGGGCATGTCGAACTGTAGATGAAAAAGGATTTGCAATCCTATAAACTAGGGTTACTAACAAGAGGAAATTATTCATCAAACAATTGAACTAACAATCGTCTACAGGATTGAGAAAGTGCCGGTCACAGATCTTTATTATGCAATATGTTGGCTTTCGACAATATTGACAATTGTGCTTCTGATCGTAGGACTATGGAATGCAACTCTTTTACCAAGTGAAAAAGGATTCTACGCATTTGCATTTTTACTGTCATTGTTCGGCGCCATTGCTGTTCAAAAAAATACCAGGGACAGCCAGGGAGATTTTACGAAACATAACTGGTTGATATCCACAATTTTTAAAGTTAAAGCAAAAAATAATTTACAACGATATTGCTTTGATGAAATTATTTTATACTTTCATTAATTAACTAGCCACTGGTAATCACTGCGTGAAAGATCCGGAGTATTTAAAGTGAGTTTTTAATTTTACCTATTTATATTGAAAAGAGCCTTTAAAATTATTTGTATTACTCTCCTGAGTGTGGTTTTTCTTGTTGGATTTTATCTTTTGTCAGCCTATTTTTTGTCGAGAATTGAGGTTGGGAAAGAGGCTGTCTCTTCTAAAGATGTATCCATTTATATCTTAACCAATGGAGTACATACTGATCTTGTATTACCGGTTAAAAATGAGATCATTGATTGGAGCACAGATATCAAATATAAAAATACTCCTTCACAAGATTCTTTAGTGAACTTCCTTGCCATGGGTTGGGGAGATAAAGGCTTTTATCTGGAAACACCAACCTGGGCTGACCTAAAGGCAAGTACTGCGTTTAAAGCAGCTTTTAGTTTAAGTACTTCAGCTATCCACGCCACATTTCATAAGGAGATGAAGGAAGGGGATGATTGTAAGAAAATAGAGTTAAGCCGGGAACAGTACACCCGGTTAGTCAAATACATCAAGGCAAGTTTTAAGACCGATCCTTCAGGAAAGGCTATAAATATTGAGACCACTGCTAATTATAATCAAAACGATGCTTTTTATGAGGCAAATGGAAGTTATAATTTGTTTCACACCTGCAATACCTGGGCGAATAACGGACTCAAAAGTTGTGGACAAAAGGCCAGTTTCTGGACACCTTTTGACACGGGAATATTTTATCACTACAAATATTAAACTATAATCTATTTATTATGAATCAGAAACCATCAGCTGCGTTTATTGGTGCTTCCTGGGTTGCTTTAGGCGCCGGAATGATTGGGTATTTAATCGGACTTTGGAGATCTGAAATGCTTTTGAATGAAAAAGGTTATTATTTTACGGTTTTAATGTTCGGACTTTTTGCGGTAGTGTCACTTCAGAAAAGTGTCAGAGACAGGATTGAGAAAGTTCCGGTCACAGATCTTTATTATGCAATATGTTGGTTTTCGACAATATTGGCAATTGTGCTTCTGATTGTAGGACTATGGAATGCAACTCTTTTACCAAGTGAAAAAGGATTCTATGCCTTTGCATTTTTACTGTCGTTGTTCGGGGCAATTGCTGTTCAAAAGAATACCAGAGACAGCCAGGCGGTGTCTAATAATGACAACGTATAATTGATTTGGTTTTACTTGTTTAGGCTCAGCGGACGCTGTATAAATATAAGTCCAAGGGGAGGCATGAACTAACACTGCAATTTATAATTTGAATTTGGAATAGGCTTGAATCCGCTAAGGGGGATTAAAATCCCTTTTATCTTTAGTTCGACATGCCCTGTGGAACATGT
>DASPJL010000152.1:0-11083 GCA_035628645.1 Cytophagales bacterium
TCTCATATACTTGGGTTAGTTGTTGAATAGAATCCCTTAATTTTTGTCTTGCCCTGAAAAGATATACTTTTACCTGGGCGCTGTTTAATTGAAGAATCTCCCCTATTTCTTCATAATTGTATCCTTCCAGGTCGCGGAGTAAAACTATTGATTTTTGCTCGTGGCTCAATTCGCTCAGGCCTTTTTCAAGCAATTCTTTTAAGTCATAATTCTGCTCAACTGAAAAACGCATTTTCAAATTATCGAGCCCGGTTTTCCTGGATTGAGTTTTAATATAGTTGAGCATGGAATTATGACCGACAGAAAACAACCAGGATTTTACTTTAACAAAGTCTACTTTTCTCCTATTGTCCCAAAGCTTCATAAAACAATCCTGAACCAGATCTTTAGCGGCATCTTCATCCCTTAATGATTTTAATAAATAGCGGTAAAGGTTTTTGGTAAATTCCTTTACTGCCATGTTATATTCCTTTTCTGTGATCATTAAGCGCCCGTTTCCAGATTTTGTGATTAAGACAATTGAAAGGATAAAAAGTTACAGGGGATGAAAAATTATTTTATTTATTTCAAAAAGTAGCAATGACATCCAGTGTTTTAAAACTCCTAAATCACTTAAAAAAAATGTAATCGCTTTCGTTTAGATCCATATATAAAGAATAAAGGCAGAACAAATAAATGATCTACCTTTAAAAATATTCTTTTTGAATAAAAAAACTTCTACCAATAAAGGGTATACAGAGCCACAAGAAGTCCGAAGATAATCAGAGCGCCCACAGTGAAAGCTGTATTGGTTTTGAACATGCTGGCGTCTATTTCCAGGCCGTTGGTTTTTACACCTCGTTTATTTTCAATCATGCTGATGATGTACATTCCAATCACACAAATTAAAAATACCAGTCCCATTCTGTCAATAAAAGGTATTTCATAAATACCGGTTGCATTTGGTACTGCAAGACCTATAGGATAAAGGAAAGACAAGTCAACGACAAGAGGTAAAAACTTAAATAGTACAGATAAAATAAATCCGCCTATTGTAGCAAATAAGGCGGCGGTCGAGGTAGTTTTCTTCCAGAAAAATCCTAAAATAAACATGGCGAAAATTCCGGGAGATACAAACCCTGTGTATTCCTGAATATATTGAAAACCTCCTTTTTTATCTATTCCCAAAAAAGGTGCAATTAATACGGCAAGTATCATCGCAACCACGACAGTTACTCTTCCAATAACTACCTGGTTTTTTTCAGAAGCGCCGGGATTAAAGACTTTTTTATAAATATCAAGGGTAAATATGGTGGAAATACTGTTTGCTTTTCCTGCAAGCGAGGCCACGACGGCAGCTGTAAGCGCAGCAAATGAAAGCCCTTTTAGTCCCTCGGGCAATAAATTCAATAATACAGGATACGCCCTGTCCGGATTTAATTCACCTGATTGAAGCATGTCTGTCTGGAACATTCCTTCCCTGTATAGAACAAAAGCGGCAATTCCAGGCAATACCACTATCACCGGCATTAACATTTTCAAAAAAGCCGCGAATAAAATACCATTTCTGGCGGTTTTTAAATCTGCCCCTAAAGCCCGTTGAGTAATGTATTGATTGCATCCCCAATAATTAAGATTTACAATCCACATACCGCCAACCAGTACCGATAGTCCAGGCAAATCAAGATAATTAGGATCGTCCTTTTGCAGAATCATGTGAAAATGATCATCTGCTTTTTCAGTCATCAAACTAAATCCATTTATAATACCCTCAGCGCCAAAATGATCAGCCACAAGGTTTAAAGCAAGGTAAGTAGTAACAAGCCCTCCGAGTATTAAAAAGAATACCTGAATAACGTCTGTATAACCTATTACCTTCATCCCCCCCAAAGTAATGACAATGGCAAAAATTGCCAGGGCATACATACAAAAGGTAATATCCAAACCAGAAATACTATTTATTGCCAAAGCGCCCAGGTATAAAATAGAGGTCAGGTTTACCACTACATACAAAAGCAGCCAGAAGACTGCCATGATCATACTTACCGTTCCATTATACCGCTGATTAAGAAATTGAGGCATGGTAAATATCTTATTCTTCAAATAGACGGGAATAAAGAAGACAGCCACTATAATTAAAGTAGCGGCAGCCATCCATTCGTAAGTAGCAATCGCCAGACCGATCTGGAAACCAGAGCCGCTCATCCCGATAAACTGCTCTGCTGAAATATTAGAAGCGATCAATGAAGCGCCAATTGCCCACCAGGTGAGAGAACCTTCTGCAAGGAAATAATCTTTGGAATCGCTTTGGACGGCTTTCTTCTTACGGTAGATCCAAATACCATAAATGGCGACGATAAGAAAATAGATAAGAAATACGATGTAATCGTTGGTTTTAAGGGTGTTCATTTAGTAGATAAGGTAGAAGTTGGAATTGAAATTGGAAATAGAAAGTTGAAAGTCAGGAGTTTTAGGCTTCTTTTCTTTTTCAAACAAGATTATTTGCATCTGCTTTTATAATTTCCTGAATTAAATTAAGGTATAAATATATGGCTGCATTATCAATATTTATATATTTTTAATGCAGCCAAGTTAAAATTAAAATTTTAAAGCTTACCCTGAACCAAGTTCCGGACCGATTATTTTCACTTATTTCATTCGTTACGCACTGATCCGACCTCCAAGAAAATTCACCGGAAGCTTCTTTCCTCCCCCACCTAAACAATTAAATAAATTTATTGATCAAGTTTTCAAGATATTCCTGCCTTCCACTTATCATTTCAGGCTCGCCCTTTTCAATTGCATAAGCCCTGAGGTCCTCCAATGTCAGCTTTCCTGCTTCATATTCCCTTCCTTTGTCTTTATCAAAAGAAGCATATCGTTCTCTCCTGATCTTTTTATAATCACTTTTATTTAAAACACCATCAGCAACGAGCAGCGCCCTTGCGAAAGTGTCCATTCCGCCAATATGAGCATAAAATAAATCCTTTGGATCAGTAGAGTTCCTTCTTAATTTGGCATCAAAATTAACACCTCCGCCTTGCAGTCCTCCGGCTTCCAATATCACCAACATGGCTTCAGCAAGTTCATTTATGTTATTGGGAAACTGGTCAGTATCCCAGCCATTCTGGTAATCTCCCCTATTGGCATCGACAGAGCCCAATAGCCCTGCATCTGCGGCGACCTGCAGTTCGTGACTGAAAGTGTGACCTGCTAACGTAGCATGATTTACCTCAATGTTAAGTTTAAAATCATTGAGTAAATCATATTCTCTCAAAAAACCAGTTACCGTAGCCGCATCATAATCATATTGATGTTTGGTAGGTTCACAAGGCTTGGGTTCAATAAAAAACGTTCCTTTAAAACCTTGTCTCCTGGCATAATCTTTAGCGGTGTGAAGGAAGCGGGCAAAATGCGCTTGTTCCTTTTTCATATTTGTATTCAGCAAAGTCATATAGCCTTCCCTTCCGCCCCAAAAAACATAGTTTTCTCCATTTAAAGCGATGGTAGCATCAAGTGCCGCTTTAACTTGCGCTCCGGCGTGGGTCAGCACATGAAAGTCAGGGTTGGTGGCAGCGCCATTCATATATCTTCTGTGAGAAAATAAATTAGCGGTTCCCCATAAAAGTTTTACTTGGCTTTCGGCTTGTTTTTGCTTTGCATATTCTGTTAAAACCTGAAGTCTTCGTTCGTTTTCCGGAATATTATTTCCATAATCCACCATATCCACATCATGAAAACAGTAATATGGAAGGTTCATTTTAGTGATAAATTCAAAAGCTGCATCCATTTTTGCTTTCGCCCTTTCTATAGGATCACCAATATTCATCCAGGGAAAAAGGTGGGTAGCCTCTCCAAAAGGATCGGAGCCGTTTCCATTAAAAGAATGCCAATAAGCGCAGGCAAAACGAAAGTGCTCCTTCATGGTTTTTCCTGCTACCACTTTATTTTCATCGTACCATTGAAAGGCAAGAGGATTGTCAGAACCTTTACCCTCAAATTTTATTTGATCAATTCCTTTATAATATTCTTTGTCTCCTAATACAATTTTTGCCATGGTTATATTTTTGAGTTATCAATTAAAAGTTTTTATAATTAGCTATTTTAAAAATTTATTAAGCATTTCTTTCCAATCCTGGTATATGGGTTCATAAGTTGAAATCTGACTTGGCTCAATAAATTTGGCAGGTTTAATATTTTTGAAAGCCTCGTCAGGAGAAATAAAGGCTTTTACCCCAATGCCTGCACCCAAAGCCGCGCCTACACTTCCGTCATTGTTATATAGTTCCACAGGAACCTGGGTAGCATTTACAAAAGCCTCCGTAAATAAGTCACTTAGAAACAGATTGGATCTACCTGCACGAATTACCGAAGGATTCATACCATTTTCCCTCATAATATCCAGTCCGTACCTGAAAGAAAAAGAAATGCCTTCCTGCACCGCCCTAAATATATGCGCCTGAGAATGCCTGTTAAAATCAATATTTAAAAAGTGAGCACCTATGATTTTATTATTCAAGATCCTTTCCGCACCATTTCCAAAAGGCAAAACCCTTAAACCTTCACTCCCTAATGGTATTTCAGATGCTTCCCGGTTTATGTTTTCGTAACTTTTGCCGGAACCTAAATTGTCTTTCACCCATCGGTTTAATATACCCGTACCATTGATGCAGAGCAAAACCCCCAACCGCTTTTCGCCTGTGGAATAATTAACATGGGCGAAAGTATTAACCCTGGATTGAGGATCATAGGTCAATTTATCACTTACCCCATATATAACGCCCGATGTACCTGCAGTAGCTGCAACTTCACCAGGATTAAGCACATTCAGCGATAAGGCGTTATTCGGCTGATCACCAGATTTGTAAGCAACCGGTATTCCAGGCTTTAACAATAAAGCTTCTGCTATATCCTTTTTTAATACTCCATGAGAGGCAAAAACAGGATTAATGGTTGGAATTAAGCTTTCATTAAACCCAAAAAATCTCATAATATCCACTGAAATTTTGTCTTCTTTAAAATCCCAGAATATTCCTTCGGATAAAGCAGAAGTCGTGGTGGTAATGCTTCCTGTCAATTTCATAGAAATAAAATCGCCGGGAAGCATTACTTTATCTACTCTTTCAAAAATCTGTGGCTCATTTTCTTTAACCCAGGCCAATTTTGAAGCCGTAAAATTTCCAGGAGAATTAAGTAGACTGGACAAACTTTTCTCTTCACCTATTCCGGAAAAGGCTTCTTCACCTTTCTTTACCGCCCGGCTGTCACACCAGATGATAGAGTCTCTTAATACATTTTGATTTTTATCCACAACCACCAATCCATGCATCTGATACGCAATTCCAATTGCAGCTATATCCTGTGAGTTGTATTTTCCTGATTTATTTGATTTAAGAATGGCTTGTCGGACGTGTTCCCACCACATTTCAGGCGATTGTTCCGCCCATCCTGGTTGGAGCGACTTTATTTCAGATTCTTGCTCGGGAAACTGTGTGGAATGGATACACTGTTGAGTGTTCGAATCTACCACTGACACTTTTATAGACGAGGTACCTACATCGATTCCGAGTAGAAGCATAGTACTTTAGCGGGTTAACAATGATTGAAAAATAAGAAAGAAGAAGGATAATTATTAAAGAAGCTGATAATAAGGCTACTTCATAATCTGGTCCTTCTTCTTCTCAACCTTTTAGTTTGAGTTTTCAACCTTCCTTACGAAAGAATAAGGAAGCGTATTTAAATTTTAAGTTTAGTTAATAATTAGTTTTGCATATATTTATGCCAACGTTGGCATAAATATAGATTTTATGTTTTTGAGAACAAAAAATATCTTTAACTTTTATTTTAAAATTAATTTCAGAACGCAGTTTATAAGTTGAAAAAAGTTACCATACTGGACATTGCCAAAGAGCTAAATATTACATTTTCCACCGTGGCCCGGGCACTTAATGATCATCCTGCCATCAGCGCTACTACTAAAGAGGCGGTTAAGGCAGCCGCAGCAAAATTAAATTACAGGCAAAACAAACTGGCCTCTTCATTACGATCTGGGAAAACGCATATTATAGGCGTAATTATTCCAAGTATAGAATTAAACTTCTTCAGTTCTGTGGTTCATGGTATTGAGAAGGTAATGAATGAAAATGGCTACAATGTGCTTCTCTATCAGTCTAATGAGATGTATACTCATGAAGCCAAAGGAATAGAAACGTTTCTGCAGTCAAGAGTAGATGGCATTATTGCTTCTATTGCGATGGAAACCACTGATTTGGAGCATTACCGGGAAATAAAAAACAAAAACATTCCTCTTCTTTTATTTGACAGGACCAATGCTGCATTGGCCGTACCTTCAGTAAAAATTGACGATTTCAGAGGCGGTTATCTTGCGACCGAACATTTAATTAAACAGGGGTATAAAAGCATAGCCCACATCACTACTCAAAAATCTATAAATATCTTTTCCGAGCGGCTAAAGGGGTATAAAAAAGCATTACAAACCTACAATCTTCCAATTGATGACCGCTTAATTTTTTATGGAAAAGCATCTATCGAATCAGGAAGATCGGCAATTGATCATTTTTATAAAGAGAAAATAAAGTTTGATGCAGTATTTGCAGTGGAAGATTTCACTGCCCTTGGCGCCATACAGGAACTCAAAACATTGGGAATTAATGTACCTGAAGAAGTTGGTGTAATAGGTTTTGCAAATGAGTCATTCGGGGCATTTATTACGCCTACATTGTCAACAGTGGATCAGCAGACGACCAAAATGGGTGAGGAAGTTGCCAAATTATTTCTAAAACTTAATAAAAAACAGAAGTTTTACGAGCAAGCCGTCGAGGAAATAGTTTTAGATCCTATTTTAATAGAAAGAGATTCTTCTGTAAAAAGTCGGTAGCAGGAAGCAGGGAGATGGAAGCTTTGGAAAAACTATAGTTTCTCCAAAGCTTGTTTTAGATCAACTATAAGATCCTTTACATTTTCTGCCCCGACTGATAATCTTAAAAGTCCGTCGGTAATTCCTACTCTTTCCCGTTCTTCTTTAGGTACTTTGATGTGTGAAGTTAAGACGGGGGAACAAATGATGGTTTCTACTCCTCCCAAACTTAAGGCCGGTTGAATCAATTGAAGATTATCTAAAAATCTGTTCACTTCCTGAAGGTTGGAAGAAGCTATTTCAAAGGAAAGCATGCCGCCAAAACCTTTCATCTGCTCTTTAGCTACAGCATGATTTTCGTGGGTAGGAAGTCCGGGGTAATATACCTTTTTTACTTTCGAAGTTCTTTCAAGGAACTCGGCTATTAATTGTGCATTTTCACTTTGTCTTTCCACCCTAAGCGCGAGCGTCTTAAGACTTCTTTCAATTAAGTAACTGTCTAACGCATTAATACTTCCGCCAAAGTTTAGAGCGCTTTTTAATATGCTTTCTTTTAGAATTTTGGTGGTGAGGATAGCGCCAAAACAAAGATCACTGTGCCCTCCCAGGTATTTTGTTCCGCTATGGACCACAACATCTATCCCTAACCTAACAGGATTTTGGTTGATGGGGGAAGCAAAGGTATTGTCAATAACTGTGAGGAGATTTCTGTCTTTTGCCGTTCTCGCAATTGCTTTTATATCAACGATGGTAAGCAGAGGATTGGAAGGCGATTCGACGTAAATAAGCTTTGTGTTCTCTTTTATGGCATTTTCCAAAGCGCCAGGCTGATTTAAATCAACAAAAGTATATTCAATCCCCAGTTTTGAAAACTCCGAAATGACCAAATTATAAGTTCCACCATAGATCTCATTAAAGAAAACAGCGTGATCCGAAGGTTTTAATAATGACAATAAAGTGGTAGAAATGGCTGCCATTCCCGAACTCATTACCAGTCCATCTTCAGTACCCTCCAAAGCACATAGTTTTTCTACAATTGCATTCTGATTGATAGTATTAAAGTACCGGGGATAGATATTTTCCTGTGTGTCTCTATAATGAAAAGAAGAGGATGCATAGATGGGGGTATTAACTCCACTTGTTCCATTTGCATTGGAAGTACCTGAGTGGATGCAGATACTTTCAACAGAAATATTTTCCATATCGCATTAGCATAATTTAGATAAAAAAGCGAAGTAAAGTTATAAAATACCGGGGCCAATGTTCAGTAAAAAAGTCATATTCCCCTTTATTCTTTCTATAAAAAATAAGGGGAATTAAAAACCAAAGGAAGCATATTATCTGAAGGGTTTTGCTCAGGATTGCAGTGGTAAGAATATATATTAAACTGATCTTTCCATTTCATTAGATCCTGATAATAAGCATGCGCCGTATTCCTGTAAAAACTAGTATCGTGAAAAATTGTCAAAGTGGAGGTGTTGATGTTTCTTTTTCCTATTTCTTGGAATAAAAAATCAGGATGCCCAAGGTCACCGGAATAAGCTATCATTTGATTTCCCTCGTAAAATAAAAAAGAAAAAGTCTCCATACCTTGAGAATGTAGGTTTGTTGTTTCTATCGGTTCAATTTCAGATTTATCTATCGCCACAAAGTCCAGATAATTTTGATACCTCACCATAGTCAATGAAACCAGTTGAAAGAATTTTTCCTTAAAAGTCGTGTGATCGGGAAGCAAGATTTTAAGTTTCCTTCCCAACATATGATAAGTATAAAATGCAAAAGAACTTAAGCTTCCGATATGATCATCATGTAAGTGTGTAATGATAACCGCATCTATCTTATCAGCAACTCCCTTTTGAACCAATTGAGGAAATACAGAATGTCCGCAATCAACCAAATATCTTTTCCCATTTAAAGTAACAATAGCCGAACTGTTAATATAATTTGTATCAAAAGCGCCACCGACTCCTATGAATTTTATTTCCATTGCTAATTGTCAATTGATCCGATATCAAATGTAATTATGAAAAACCTAAATTTTAGCAATTTGTTTCATCGTTTAACATGATAAATAAATTGATGAGGGTTAAAAATTTATAAAATTCCGGGCGGCTTCCAAAGCTGGTTAAATTAAAAGATGGAACCGGAAAGGCAAAAAAAATACCAGCGCTATTTGCGCTGATATCTAATATAAGGGTATAATAGAAAATTTTATTTCAAATCTGAAAAATCAAACTCCTCTAAAAATTTAGTAGTAAACTTTCCTGATTTAAACTTTTCATTATCCATAAGTTTAATATGAAAAGGAATAGTAGTTTTAATACCTTCAATCACGAATTCCTGCAATGCTCTTTTCATTCTTACAATAGTTTCTTCCCTTGACTGTGCGCTAATTATAAGTTTAGCAATCATCGAATCATAGTTAGGAGGAATGGTATACCCCGCATAAACGTGGCTATCCACACGCACCCCATGTCCACCCGGAATATGAAGATTCGTTATTTTACCTGGAGACGGTCTGAAACCATTTGCAGGATCTTCTGCATTTATCCGACATTCCATAGAGTACAAATTAGGATAATAATTTTTTCCTGAGATCGGTACTCCGGCAGCTACTTTAATTTGCTCCTTTATTAAATCGTAATCGGTAACTTCTTCGGTAATAGGATGTTCTACCTGGATTCTTGTATTCATTTCCATAAAGTAGAAATCATTATTTTTGTCAACCAGAAACTCAATGGTTCCAACACCTTCATAACCAATGGATTTAGCTCCGGCTATGGCGGCTTTTCCCATTTTTTCTCTAAGTTTATCAGTTATTATAGGAGACGGTGTCTCTTCTACCAGTTTCTGATGTCTTCTCTGTATCGAGCAATCTCTTTCAGATAAATGACAAACTTTTCCATACCTGTCACCAACTATTTGTATTTCAATATGTCTTGGTTCTTCAACAAACTTTTCAAGATACAAACCATCGTTTCCAAAAGAAGCGCCTGCTTCAGTTTTGGCATCATTCCAGGCCTTTTCAAACTCCGCATCATTCTTCACAATACGCATTCCTCTACCGCCACCACCTGCTGTTGCTTTTAATATTACCGGATATTTGATTTTATTGGCAATCTTAATTCCATCTTTTATAGAATCCAATAATCCATCAGACCCTGGTATAGTCGGAACTCCAGCCTTTTTCATTGTTGCCTTTGCTGAAGATTTGTCCCCCATGGAGTTGATCATCTCAGGACTGGCGCCAATGAACTTAATTTTGTATTCTTCACAAATTCTGCTGAATTCCGCATTCTCTGACAAAAATCCATAACCCGGATGGATAGCATCCGCATTGGTGATTTCAGCAGCGGCAATAATGTTAGGTATATTCAAATAGGATAATTTACTTGAAGGAGGTCCCACACACACAGCCTCATCAGCAAAACGAACATGCAAGCTGTCCTTATCTGCTGTGGAGTATACGGCCACCGTTGCTATCCCCATTTCTCTGCACGTCCTTATAACTCTAAGGGCAATTTCTCCTCTATTGGCAATTAATATTTTTTTAAACATAGTATGTTTTAAATTATTAATTATAAATGTTGAATGTCAAATGTGGTTTCATTCAGCATCCATAATTCACAATCAAAATTTTTAAGATGGGTCAACTAAAAACAATGGTTGATCATATTCGACCGGTGTAGCATTTTCTACCAGTATCTTCACAATTTTCCCAGACACTTCAGATTCAATTTCATTAAATAGTTTCATTGCTTCTATTATACAAAGCGTTTTCCCCGGAGTAATTGAATCGCCCACATCCACAAAATTCGGAGAATCAGGATTTGGAGTTCTATAAAAGGTACCTATCATAGGTGATTTTATAGTAATATATTTCGATGATTCTGCTGCTACTGGTGCTGCTTTAGGAGGTTGTGGTGCCTCTGCAACAGGAGTTGGTGGCAAGGCGACCGGCTGACTAACGGGGGCTGAACTTTGAGGTGGAGCGGAAAGGGATTCTAGATTACCTCTTTGAATATTCGAACTTTTTTTAACGCTGAGTTTAAAATTTTCTGTTTCAATATTAACTTCATCAAGTCCGCATTGCGCAATAAAATCAATAAGCTCTTGTATTTCTTTAGGTTTCATTCGTAAATGTTTTTTGTTTTAACTGCACCTCATAAAATCATCCGGTATTCCTATTTCTGTTTTAGAAATATCTGCCATATAACTTAATTGGAC